>JAGOBX010000009.1 GCA_017999075.1 Candidatus Babelota bacterium
GGATATGATAGATGGCGCGTTCGTTAAAAAAAGGACCATTTGTTGACGATCATTTGATGAAGAAAGTAGATAGTATATTGAAGTCCGGAAAAAAAGAAGCAATCAAAACGTGGTCAAGAAGATCAACAATATTACCTGAATTTGTCGGATTAAATTTTACAGTTCATAATGGGAAAAAATTTATCCCTATTTATATAACAGAACAAATGGTTGGACACAAATTTGGCGAATTTGCACCAACTCGTACCTTTAAGGGACACAGGAAAACTGAAAAAGCGGCAAAAGCGGTTTGATAAAAAAATTGAATTATTGAGGAGTATGACAGAATTATGGAAGCATATGCGATTGCGAAACATATCAGAATGTCGGCATATAAAGTAAGAAGAATACTTGCTTTGATACGTAAAAAAGATGCATTGGAATCTAAAAATATATTGAAATATGTACCGGGAGCAGCGTCTCCGAGAATATTAAAAGTTTTAAATTCTGCAGTAGCAAATTTAAAACAGAAGAACACTACTTTGAGAGACGAAGATATAACGGTTAAGACAGCGGTTGCAGATGAAGGTCAATCTATAAGAAGAATTATATCTAGATCACAGGGAAGAGCAGAACAGATAAAAAAAAGAACTTGTCACATTAAAATAGTTGTAAGCAACGATTAATTTTTGGAGGTTAAAACAATATGGGTCAGAAAGTACATCCCAAAGGACTTAGATTGAAAATAGTAGAAGACTGGGATGCAAAATGGTTTGCAAAAGGAAAGTCGTATACAGAAAAACTTAGTGAAGACATGAAAATATATAATTTTATAAAAAAAGAATTATATAATGCATGTATTTCTAAAATTTCTATTGAACGTTATTCGAAACGTGTTAAAATAATAATACATACATCACGTCCAGCTGTTATAATAGGACCTAAAGGGGTAAACAAAGAGCGTTTAGAAGAAAAATTAAAAAAATTTTTAAAACGTGATGATATAACGTTATTCATTCATGATATAAAAAATCCTGAAATAGTTGCGCAGCTTGTTGCAGAGCGTATAGCTGAACAATTGGAAAAACGCGTTTCATTTAGAAGAGCCATGAAAAAATCAATAGAATTAGCTCAGAAAAAAGGAGCTAAGGGTATAAAAGTTCAATGTTCGGGACGCCTTGCAGGAGCAGATATGGCGAGGACTGAATGGTATCTTGAAGGAAGAGTACCTCTTCATACATTACGCGCCCAGATAGATTACGGATATGCAATAGCTAATACCAAAGTTGGCAAAACAGGCGTAAAGGTTTGGATATTTACAGGTGAAATATTGAAAGGCGACGATGCTGCAATCGAAATATAATGTGGTTGTAGTAATTAAATAATATACGCTTATTTTTTATTGAATAAAAAGCGTATTGATTAAAAAATAAAATTCAGGGAGAAAAAATAGTTATGTTAATGCCGAGCAGATCGAAATTCAGAAAACAGCAAAAAGGAAGGATGAATGGGAAAGCCACATCAGGTAATAAGCTTGTATTTGGAGAATACGGATTGAAAGCTGAAGAACCGGCATGGATAACCAGCCGTCAGATAGAAGCTGCCCGTGTAGCTTTAACAAGATATATTAAACGAACCGGGAAAGTATGGATTCGGATATTTCCTGATAAACCAATAACTAAAAAACCACCTGAGACCAGAATGGGAAAAGGAAAAGGCGCTCCAGAATATTGGGTGGCTGTAGTAAAACCTGGAAGAATAATGTTTGAGATCGGCGGAGTATCAGAAGCTGAAGCTAAAGAAGGAATGAGATTGGCTGCGCATAAATTACCAATTCATACGAAATTTGTAAAATTAAATCAAGAGGTTATAATGTAATGAAGTCGAGTGAATTTAAGCAATATAACGAAGTTGAATTAAATAAAAAAATCAGTGAGAGTGAAGAAGAATTGTTCAATTTGCGCTTTAAACGCACGTTATCACCATTAGATGATCCTAAACGTATAAAAGTATTAAAAAAAAATATAGCGCGGATGAAAACATTATTAAATGAAAAGAAAAGAGGTAGTTAAAAAATGAGCGAACATAGCAATAACCGTAAGATAAGAGAAGGAATAGTTGTAAGTGATAAGATGACCGGCTCTGTAGTAGTTTTAGTAGAACGGAAAGTAAGAGAACCATTGTATAAAAAAATTGTAAAAAAATCAAAAAAATATATGGTTGATAATAAGAAAAAAGAAGCGGAATACGGTGATTTTGTAGAAATAATTGAAACAAAACCTTTGTCTAAAAACAAATGTTGGCGTGTCAATAAAATACTGAAAAAAGCTAAAAAAGGTGAATAATTATGATTCAACAGCAAAGTGTGTTAAATGTTGCCGATAATTCCGGCGCAAAGAAAATTTTGTGTATACGAGCATTAGGCGGATCAACGCGCAGATATGCATATGTAGGGGATATAATCGTTGCTGCAGTTAAAGAAGCTGATACAAATGGAACGGTTAAAAAGGGTGAAGTAGTAAAAGCTGTAGTGGTAAGGACCCGTAAAGCAATAAAAAGAAAAGACGGATCATATATAAAATTTGACGATAATTCTGCTGTAATAATAAATCCGCAGCGGGAACCGATAGGCACTCGTATATTCGGACCGGTAGCTAGAGAATTGAGAATGAAAAATTTTATGAAAATAATATCGTTAGCACCGGAAGTTTTATAATATAAAAGTCAAAAAAATCAATGAGGTAAAAAAAATGCAATTGATAAAAAAAGATGATATAGTAAAAGTAATATCAGGGAACCATAAGGGAAAACAAGGGAAAGTTTTAAAAATATTAAAAGAAAATGATAGAATAATAGTAGAAAAAATTAATTTGATGAAAAAACATACAAAGCCGAATAAAAAATCTCAAAGTACTGGCGGTATAGTAGAAAGTGAAGGAAGCATTCATATATCTAATGTAAAATTATTATGTCCGAGATGTAATGTTCCGACCAAAGTTCAAATCAGCAAACTTGACGATAATAAGAAAGTAAGAACATGTAAAAAATGCAAAGAAGTTATAGATAAATAAATTTGAGAGGTTAGAAGTAATATGTATATACCAAGAATAAAGCAGTTATATAAAGAACAGGTGATTTCTGGGTTAAAAGAAAAATTTTCTTATAAAAATGTAAATGAAGCTCCAAAACTTGTAAAAATTGTATTAAATATGGGTTTAGGGAAAGCAATACAGGATTCAAAAGTAATGGATGAAGCTGTAGAAGAATTAACAAAGATTGCAGGGCAAAAACCTGTAATAACCAAATCAAAGAAAGCCATATCAAATTTTAAATTGCGTGAGAATATAAATATAGGATGTATGGTAACGTTAAGGAATAATAGAATGTATGAATTTTTTGACAGGCTTGTAAATATAGCTTTGCCAAGAGTTCGAGATTTTAGAGGAGTATTGCCGAAATCATTTGACGGTAAAGGCAATTATTCGCTGGGAATAAAAGATCATACAATATTTCCTGAAATAAATGCGGATAAAATCCGTGTTTATAAAGGCATGGACATAACGATAGTAACAACAGCCAAAAGTGATGATGAAGCATTGGAATTATTAAAGTTATTAGGTATGCCGTTCAGAAAAAATTAATAAAAAGGAGAGATAGAACTTGGCAAAGAAATCAATGGTAGAAAAACAAAGAAGAACGCCTAAATATAAAGTAAGAAAATACAACAGGTGTTCAATATGCGGTCGTTCGCGCGGGTATTACCGAGTGTTCGGATTATGCAGAATATGTTTTAGAAATCTTGCGCATGAAGGCAAATTGCCCGGCGTGGTAAAATCATCTTGGTAAATTTTGATAACGAGGGGAGTATAAATGAGTGTATTAGATCCGATTTCCGATTTATTGACGCGAATAAAAAACGCTAATAATATTTGCGCAAAAGACGTAAGAGTAAGTTATTCAAAACTAAAATTAAGTATTTGCGAAGTATTAAAAAATGAAGGATATATTTATTCAGTAAGAAAAGTTCAGCAGGAAAATTCATCCAAACTGGATTTAATTATTGAATTGAAATATGGCGCTAACAAAGAAAAAGTTATACATGGATTAAAACAAATAAGTAAACGTGGTTGTCGTACATATGTATCAAAAGACGAAATTCCATATGTTATGGGCGGTTATGGAATAGCAGTACTTACAACGTCAAAGGGAGTTATGTCAGATAGGGCAGCCAGGAAAACAGGTGTTGGCGGAGAAATAATTTGTTATTGTTGGTAAAATAATAAGAAAAAATAATTAGAAAATTGAGGCAGGTAACAGAGATATGTCGAGAATAGGAAAGAAACCGGTAACAATACCGAAAAATATTAAAGCAAAAATAGAAAATAACCGAATTATTATAGAGGGGCCAAAAGGCAGATTAGAACGTGAAATAATAAACGGATTAGAAATAAAGATTGATAACAATCAAATAGTGATAAGCAGAAATTCAGAATCTAAAAAAATACGGGAATCACATGGATTATTAAGGGCACTGATAGCCAATATGATAACAGGAGTAGAAAAAGGGATAGAAAAACGTCTTGAAATAGTAGGTGTAGGTTATAAGGTAATTGTAGAAGGAAAAAATTTAAAATTTCAATTAGGTTTTTCACATCCTGTAGTAATTGAACCTCCAGAGGGAATAACATTTGGAGCAGAAGGAAATAATATAGTAATAATATCTGGCATAGATAAAGATAAAGTTGGTTTAGCAGCAGCGAAAATTAAGGAATTGAGACCGGTAGAACCTTATAAAGGAAAAGGCTTGAGGTACGTTGGTCAGCAGGTTAAAATTAAACCCGGAAAAACCGGTAAAACTGCATAATTGTTAGGAGGCGTCTAAAAAGATGATAAAGATCAAAGAAAGAAAAAAAATAAAGGGATTAAAACATAAATCAATAAGAAAGAAAATTTTCGGGACAAGTGAAAAACCGAGAATGTCCGTATATAGAAGTTTAAAAAATATATATGTTCAATTAATTGATGATGAAAAAGAAAAGACATTATTAAGTTGTTCTACTCTTGAAAAAAATATCCGTGAAAAATTGAATTATGGCGGAAATGTTAAAGCAGCAAAAGTAATAGGTGAAGAGGTAGCTAAACGTGCGTTAAGTGCGGGCATATCAAAAGTGGTATTTGACAGGGGCGGATTAAAGTTTCATGGAAGAATAAAAGAATTAGCTGAATCGGCAAGAACAGCTGGTTTAAAATTTTAAACTCAATATAATCTTAAGTATAAGGAGCAAATAATCTTGGAAACTAAAAGAGAAAATGCGGTAAAAGAATTTCACGAAACTGTAATAAATATTCGGCGTGTTGCAAAGGTTGTTAAAGGCGGACGCCGTTTTAGTTTCAGCACAATGGTAGTAGTAGGAGATGGAAAAGGCAAAGTAGGTCTTGGCATAGGAAAATCAAAGGAAGTATCGTCATCGATATTAAAAGCCGTACAAAGTGCCAAAAAAAGTATGATAATGATTCCATTTATAGAAACAGGCACAATACCTTATACAATAATAGGCAAATACGGCGCAGGAAGAGTGTTAATGAAACCTGCTTCAGAAGGTACAGGAGTAATAGCAGGCGGAGCTGTGCGAGCAGTTGTTGAAGCTGCTGGAATAAAAAACATATTATCTAAATCATTGGGTTCTGATAATTCAATAAATATTGCAAAAGCTACATTTAATGCTTTAAGGCAATTATTGAGTCCTGAAAAAATCAAAGAATTAAAAGAAAACAATAAAAAATAAATATTAAAATTAATTTATAAATTTGCATAATCTGGGAGTTATAAAAAATGAAATTGAACGATTTGAAACCGGCTGCCGGTTCTAAGAAAAAGAAAAAAATTGTCGGTCGCGGTGTAGGTTCAAGAGGCGCGTTTTCCGGAAAAGGCATGAATGGTCAGTTAGCGAGATCAGGCGGTGGAAAATCTGCTGCATTTGAAGGCGGTCAAATGCCTTTACATAGACGTCTTCCAAAACGCGGATTCAATAATTTTTTGTTCAGGATTGAATACAGTGTAATAAATATCAGTGATATAGCTCGTTTTAATGTAGACGCTGTAGATATTGAATATTTAAAATCAGTAGGATATTTATCTAATAAAAACGCTAAAGTAAAATTACTGGGCAAAGGTGAAATTTCTAAACCAGTAAAAGTTAAAGTTCATAAGGCATCAGCCTCGGCAATTGAAAAAATAAAAAAAGCCGGCGGCATCGTAGAGGCGATAGATTAATTATGATTTCAGCAATAACAAATAGTTTTAAAATACCAGAGCTTAAGAAAAAATTATTTTTTACGGCTTTAATGGTAGCAATTTATCGATTAGGATCTCATATAATTATACCAGGTATAGATACTGCTGTAGCAGCTCAATATTTTTCAGGAAGCGGAGCAGGCGGCTGGCTTGGAATGATAAATATGTTTTCAGGCGGCGCATTCAAAAGATTTTCTATATTTGCTTTGGGCATAATGCCTTATATAAGTGCTTCAATTATCCTTCAGCTTTTAACTGCGGTAGTGCCGTATTTGAAAAAATTGTCCAAAGAAGGTGAAATGGGCAGAAAAAAAATAACACAGTATACAAGATATGGAACTATTTTGTTGAGTGTAATTCAGGCAACAGGTCTTGCTATATGGCTGGAAAGTATTGAAAACGGCTCACTCGTATTGTATCATGGATTTACATTTAAATTTATAACAGTATTAACTATGACAACAGGTACAACCTTTATAATGTGGCTTGGAGAACAGATAACTGACCGAGGGATAGGAAATGGGATATCAATAATAATATTTATAGGAATAGTAGCGAGCATACCGTTAGGAGTAAGCGAAACATTTATGAAAATATTTAAAACAGAAGATTTAAATGTTTTTCAATTTTTGTTTATGGCTTTAATGGTGTTATTTATAGTAGCTGTAGTAATAGCAATACAACTTGGACATAGAAGAATACCGGTAAGTTATGCTAAACAGGTTCGCGGAAGAAAAATTTATGGAGGGCAATCAACGCACTTACCATTGAAAGTGGATTATTCTGGTGTAATAGCAGTTATATTTGCATCATCATTACTAATGTTTCCATCTACGATAATAAATTTTTTAGCAGGAAGCAACAGTAATTTTATTGTAAAATTTGTGGAATTATTTCAAGAAAGTTCGAATGGGAATTTATATTTTTTATTGTATAAACTGACGGGAGGAGCTATAGGTGAAGGACTTCCATTCAGTTTGTTAAGAGTAATAAGTTTATATAATATAATATTTTCAGGATTAGTTATATTTTTCTGTTATTTTTATACGACGATAGTATTTAATCCTAAAGATTTAGCGGATAATTTAAAACGTCAAGGTGGTTTTGTTCCTGGAAGGCGTCCAGGAATAGCGACCGCTGAATATATACAGACAATTTTAATGAGGATAACTTTGATAGGTGCATTAATGGTTGTATTTATTTGTGTATTTCCGGATTTAGTTGAAGAGTTAATAAGCGGAAATATGCCGAATACAATGAAATATTTAATGGGTGGAACTACAATACTAATACTTGTCGGAGTTGATTTGGACACAATACAACAGATAGAATCACAGTTGCTGCAGAGATATTATACCGGTTTTGTTGGTGGCGGTAAATTAAGAAGCAGGAGAGGTGTATAAATAATGAATATAATAATGTTGGGAGCGCCTGGAGCAGGAAAAGGAACTCAAGCAAAAAAAATAGAACAAGAATATAAATTGCCACAGATTTCTACGGGAGATATTTTTAGAACCGCTATAAAAAATGGAACAGAAATGGGGAAACTTGCAAAGACATATATTGATAAAGGAGAACTTGTTCCTGACGATGTAGTTGTAGGAATTGTTAAAAACAGACTTGAAGAAGCAGATTGTAAAAATGGATTTATACTTGATGGTTTTCCGAGAACTGTTGTTCAGGCGGAATCGTTAGACAAAGAATTAATAAAAAAACAAATAAAAATTGATTATGTTATAAATGTTGAAGTTGATGATAAAATTGTTATAGAAAGAATAAGTTCAAGGCGTACATGTAAAAGTTGCGGAGCTATATTTAGCGCTCTTACAGATAAAATTGAATCCGGCAAATGCTTGAAATGCGGAGGAGAATTATTTTTAAGAGATGATGACAAAGTGGAAACAATAAAAAACAGACTGGAAGTTTATTACAAACAAACTCAACCATTGATAGAATATTATAAAAAGACCGGAGTAATGAAAAGCGTTGACGGGTTACAGGATGTAGAAAAAGTTTTTTTGGATATAAAAAAAATATTGAAATAGCAGATGGCTATAATTGAAAAATCTCCGGAAGAAATAAGAGTAATGCGTGAGGCAGGTATAATTGCCGGAGAAACATTGAAAATAACTGCAGCTTATCTTAAATCCGGGATAAGTTCAAAAGAACTTGATATTATAGCTGAAAAACATATACGCGGCCGGAAAGCTGTACCGGCATTTTTAGGATACCGGGGTTTTCCGGCGAGTTTATGTGTATCAATAAATGAAGAAATCGTTCATGGAATTCCGAACCGCAATCGAATTTTAAAAAAAGGCGATGTGGTAAGTTTGGATGTGGGGGTTTTTAAAAACGGGTTTTATTGTGATACAGCGGCAACTTTTGTTGTAGAAAAAAGTGAAGATTCTGTTGTTAACAATCTTATAGAAACAACTAAAAAAGCACTATATGAAAGTATAAAATTTGCAGTAGCAGGAAGAAATTTATATGATATATCTTTTGCTATTCAATCAATATCAGAGTCATCTGGATTTTCAGTAGTAAGAGATTATACCGGTCATGGAATAGGAAGAAAACTGCACGAAGAACCGTTTATACTTAATTATGTGCCGAATATAATGTTGCGCAGTCGCGGGCAGATATTGAAAAAAGGATATGTACTTGCAATAGAACCGATGCTGAATATCGGAGGGCATCAAACGGAAGTCTTGGAAGATAGGTGGACAGTTGTTACAAGAGACAGAAAAATAAGCGCGCATTTTGAACATACGGTAGCAGTAACAGACGGCAAACCGGTTATATTAACTGAGGTTTAAAAAATATATGTCTAAACAGGGAATGATAGAGTTAAAAGGTACCATACAGGAAACATTGCCTAATGCAATGTTCAGGGTGGAACTTGAAACAGGTCATGTTGTCCTTGCTCATATAGCCGGAAAAATGAGAATGCATTATATAAGATTGTTGCCAGGCGATAAAGTAAAAATAGAGTTATCTCCATATGATTTGACAAGAGGGAGAATAACTTACCGGATAAAATAAATTATTAAGGCGGTTATAATAATATGAAAGTCAGGAGTTCAGTAAAAAAGATTTGCGATAAATGCAAATTGATAAAACGTAAAAAAATTGTAAGAATAATTTGTGAAAATAAAAAACATAACCAAAAACAAGGTTAATTAATAGGAGGCAACCAACTTGGCAAGAATAGCAGGAGTAGATTTACCTAACAATAAAATCGTAAGAGTCGGTCTAACGTATATTTTTGGAATTGGAAATAAGACTGCTCAAAAAATAGTTGAAGCTACCGGAGTTGACGGCAGCAAGAGAGTCGGCGAATTAACGCCTGATGAAATAAATAAAATCAGAAGCGTTATAGAAAAAGAAACCAAAGTAGAAGGCGAGCTACGCGGTGAAATATTGCGTAATATAAAACGATTGATGGAAATCAATTGCTACCGTGGAATCAGACATAAAAAGAGAATGCCTGTCCGCGGGCAACGAACACATACAAATGCGCATACTGCGCGCGGAATTAAACCTATGAGAATAGGCGGAGCAGTTAAAAAGCCTGCGGCTCAACAGCAGAAAGCTCCAGGAGCTTAGATGTTCAGGGTCGTATAAAAATAAAATTAAAATATTACGGTTTTAAAAATATTGGTTAAAACTGTTCGTAAAAATAAGATTAATAACGGAGGTTTAAAAATAGGTGGCTAAAGAAAAAGATACAAAACAAACTGTAAAAAAGAAAAGAAGAAAAGTTACATCCGCTAAAGGAAAAGTGTATGTTCAATCTACATTTAACAATACAATAGTTACTGTAAGCGATGATAAAGGCAACACAGTTGCATGGGCTAGCGCTGGAACTGTTGGTTTTAAGGGTTCCAAAAAAGGAACTGCATATGCTGCACAGCTTGCAGCAGAGGCGGTTTCAACACAAGCAAAAGATTCTGGAATAAAACGAGTAGATATATATGTTAAAGGACCTGGAGCAGGAAGAGAATCAACTATCAGGACTTTTCAGGCGGCGGGATTAATTGTGGAATCAATAAAAGATACAACACCAATTCCGCACAACGGATGCAGACCAAGAAAAAGAAGAAGAGTATAAAAAATTATATTATGTTATTTCAATAAAAAACTACTGAATTTAAAAGGAGAATCGATAAATGGCAAGATATATAGGACCTCAGTGCAAAAGATGCAGAAGACATGGTTCAAAATTATTTTTAAAAGGCGAAAGATGCTATACAGACAAATGTGCGATGGAAAGAAGACCAACTCCTCCTGGGCAGGGAGCTGTAAAAAAGAAAACCAAATCATCGGAATATGCTCTTCAGTTACGTGAAAAACAAAAAACCAAAGAATTATACGGTCTTTTTGAAAGACAATTCAGATTGTATTTTCAAAAAGCAAGCAGTAAAAAAGGTGTGACATCTCAAAATTTAATAGATTTGCTTGAATCAAGACTTGATAATGTTATTTACAGACTGGGTTTTGCTTCATCAAGAAAATTTGCGCGTCAGTTGGTTCGTCATAATTGTTTTCAGGTAAACGGAAAACGTGTAAATATACCGTCTTATGGATTAAAAGTAGGAGACGTAGTAAAAATAGTGGATAAACATGCGTCTAATCCTGAAATAAATGCATCGTTAAATCTTGCGAAACAACGCGGATATTCAGAATGGATTGAATTTAATGAACCAACAAAATCCGGAAAATTGTTGAGATTGCCTTCTATAGAAGAACTTGAATTACCGGTCAATCTCCAGTTAGTAGTAGAATTGTATTCAAAATAAGAAGTAACGGAGGTTATTAATTAAAATGGTTGAGAAAAAATATGTAAGTCAGGGGATAGTAAAACCTGAAGAAATAAAAAAAATAGAGTCTACAGCCACATATGGAAAATTTGTTATATCTCCGTTTGAAAGGGGATACGGAATTACCATAGGCAATTCATTGAGAAGAGTATTATTATCTTCAATAATAGGAGCTGCTGTTAAAACAGTAAGATTTGAAGGAATTCGTCATGAATTCGAAGTACTGAACGGAGTAGTAGAAGATCCAAGCGATATAATTCAAAATATAAAGAAGTTAGCTATAAATTTAATTGAAGGAAATTCAGCAGTAATAACTATAAATGAAAAAGGGAATAAAGTTGTTACAGCCGGCGATATAAAATGTCCGGCAAACGTTAAAATTTCAAATCCTGAACTTGTAATTGCAACTTTAACTGGCGGGACATTGAATGTAGAGATGGAAGTTAATATAGGATTCGGATATATTCAGGCAGAGGATCATACTAAAGAAGATTTGCCAATAGGAGTAATACCTGTTGATTCTATTTATACACCTATAACAAAAGTTAAATATGAAGTTGAAAAGACAAGAGTGGGTCAATCTACGGATTATGACAAGCTTATACTTGAAATTCATACAAACGGAACCATCACTCCGGAAGATGCACTTGCTTATTCAGCTAAAATTTTAAAAGATTGTTATACTATTTTTATTAATTTTGAAGAAACAGAAGCAGAACCTGCTGAACCTGAGCTGACGCCGGAAGAACAGAAATTAAAAGAAATTTTACAGATCCCTATAGATGAGCTTGAATTATCTGTAAGATCGGCAAATTGTTTGAGAGAAGCAAAAATAAAAACAATCGGAGAACTTGCAGTTAAAAGTGAAAATGAAATGTTGAAAACCAGAAATTTTGGAAAAAAATCTTTACGAGAAATACGTGAAAAACTTTCAAAATATGGATTGAATTTAGGAATGACGAATTTGACGCACTTGCTTGAAGAACCTAAATAATTAGTTACATAGTTATTGTTAAGAGCAGTAATTTCAATAGAAAATGTAAATTTTAAAATAACTTTATTTTTCCGGTTTATCCGGCGTATGTTTTAAGGAGCGGATTGAATAATGAAAAAAATGATAAAAGGAAGAGTTCTCGGCAGAACGCCGGCTCATAGAAAAGCATTGATGAAAAATTTGGCTTCGGCATTGATTAAATATGGGAAAATAGAAACAACTACAGCTAAAGCTAAGGAACTAAGACCATATATTGAAAAAATCATAACCAGGGCAAAAACCGATACTGTTAACAATAGAAGAACTATAAATCGTTATATAAAAGAAAAATCTGTTTTAAAAAAATTATTTGCCGAAATTGGACCTAAATACGCGACAAGAAACGGCGGTTATGTTAGAATTTTAAAGAAAGGTCTTCGTCAGAGCGACAGTGCGTCAATGTCGTATATAGAGTTAGTATAATATAAGAAATTATTTATAAAATTTACTGTAAAAAATACATATAAAGGGAATAAATAAATTTATTTATTCCCTTTTGTTTTTTTAACTTGAAATTTTCAAAATTGTATAATATACTGAACGAATATATTGATTTATTTTTATTTAGTATTTAAAAAATATAAATTAAAAAAAATATTATATTATAATTTCAGGAAGTGGTAATAATGATGAAAAAAAAATATTTTACAATAATGTTATCAATAATTTTAGTTTCTTCAGTAAATCTATATGCTTTTGTAATGATGGATAATACAGAGCAAATACAGAAATATGTTAATGTAGAAATTCTTCCTGCTGAAGCTGCCAAAGGGGCATTTTTAACTGTAAACAACGGAGATGCAGTTAAATATATTATCCAGAAACAATTGATGGAATACTATAAATCTTCAGATGATAAAATAAAGATTGAAATCACTATGCCTTATGAAAGCAAATATAAAAGTTCAACATATTTTTATAATGAAATTTCCGGAAATAATAGATTGATTACTTTAAGATTATCAAGAAAATTGTCCGATGAATCAAAAAAAATAGCTAAGCTTATTACAAGCATGACTAATTCTATAATTGAATATAATGAAACAGGGAATATAGAAGAATTTAAAACTGCAGCGCAATATTTCGGGTCAATATATTATCTTGATGTTTTCATAAAAGAATTATGCGAACTTGATTCGGATGAGATGAATGAATTTTTAAATATTATAAAATACGGATTATATATACCCAATGAAAATTATGAAAATATTACACAAAAAATAATCGACAATATTTCTAAATTAAAAACAATAAGTATTGAAATAAATGAATTGAACGATTCAAATTCAAATACCTTATCACAGGATCAAAAAAGAAAAAAACTTGATAATTTAACTCAAAGTATTAATGATATTTTTTGGAATACTTTTGATATTGTTAAGTCATATAATAAAGTTCAGACTGATGCTGTTACAGGAAAATAAAAAAGAATATGAAGCAGGTATTATTTGTAATAACATTGTTCCTTGTTCTTTTCTGTTCAGTTGAAAATGTGCAGTCTGAGATAAAAGACATAACTTTGCTTAATGAATATAAATTCATCCCCAATAAGATATTAAATTCCATTGATTTTTATGATTTTTATAAAGTGCCGGAAATAGCTTTATCATTGACTTTTTTTCAGAACGAACTGGATAAGAAAAAAAGTTCTGGTTATTTAGGATTGAATTTTAATGCTCCGTTTTTATTTAAAGTTATAAGCGTTGACGAATCACCGCTGCCTGAATTTATTTTTGAATGTTCGTTAGATAATCTCGAAAAATTCAAAACAATAATCGAAACGTTATCCATGTCATCAATTACGGTTTCACCTGTTTCCGGCAGGCAGAATTATTATGTGATAAGCAGTAATCCCGATCAGCAAAACGTTAAAACAAAAAAAATCTATTTTCCTTTTTTAGTTGTAAACAGCAGAATGTATGTGTATGGCGATATTTTATCTTTTATGTCCGATAATAATGAAACGGGAATTATAAAAGAAAAAAAACTTACTGATAAAGAAAAACTGGGAAGAGCAGCAGATATTTTGGATTTGGTATCAAAAAAATCATCAGAATATTCTGCATCAAAATATATTGGAGATGCGGTAAAATTAAATGATCAGGATATATTATTATATTTGTTTACCAACATAAGCGGTTCATACTTGAATAATTTATACGGAAGCTTCAAACTGGAATTTTTGAAACAGTTTATGGACAATAACACTATAGACAAACAGGTTATGGTAATCCGAAAATTTTCGAAGCAGGTGAAAGTAGAAAATTTTGTTTTTAATAATAAGGCAGAATCCGGTGAAAAATCTAATATTCTGAATTTCGAATCTAAAATCAATGAATTGATTGAATCTAATGTTTTGGCATATTTTACTGCTTCAGGAGATATATCTGGTTTAAAAAAAATTATTTCGGACAGAAATATTGAACCTGAATTATTAAAAGAATATATTTTAAAAACAATAGATAATGTTGAAAAAAATATAATTTTTTATATAAATTCCATAGATAAAGCTCCTTCTATAGATTTAAAAAATGCGGTAAAGAATATTGAAAGTTATCCGATAACAATTTTATTTGAAGTATCTTCTCCGGAACAAATTTCAGATTCCATGGATGATATTGCAAAATTATATCCTGATGCAATAAAAATTAAAAATAATAATTTTTCCAAGATAATTGAAATTAGGACTGATTCAGGACAGGTGAATTTTTACTCTGATTTTATTGATTACGGTTCTAAATATATGATTTTAACTTCATCGGAAAAAGAATTGAACAGATTAAAACAGATTAGCAAAGAAGAAGTTAAAAAAGAGGCGGGTTTAAATTCATTTATAAAGTATGCTAAAAATAAAAAAATATTACCTGAAGCTGAGACAAATTCTTTTTATTATATTGATTTGAAACAGGTTTTGAAATACGCCAACAAAGAATTGAAAAAGTCTGGAATAATTTTAAATAATACGTTAACTGATTATTTGACTGATAAATATGATAATGTCAGAGGATATATAAAAAATGACAATGGAATATTTTATCAGAA
Source organism: Candidatus Babelota bacterium (assembly GCA_017999075.1). GTDB lineage: Bacteria > JAGOBX01 > JAGOBX01 > JAGOBX01 > JAGOBX01 > JAGOBX01. Next base: position 15,170 of record JAGOBX010000009.1, read on the forward strand.
TATTACTGTTGAAATGATAAAAAATATAGATTTTGTTCAGATATATAACATATTGAAATCTGGACAAAATCAAACTTCCGTTCAAAAAAAATAAACGGATAAAAATTAAAATATGTATGATTTTCCTCAATATTCAATATTATTTTCAGGAATAATGTTGACTGCATTAAGTTCAGTGTTTAACAGCGTTCAAAGCGCTTTGTTAACGTTTGGAAAATACAAAACCCATAAACTCATCGAAGGAAAAACCCAGTATAGAGAATTATTAAAAAAATATATTGAAAAATTCTGGGATTATTATTTTTCAATAACCATAATTGCTTCAACGATCCGTATAGTTTTAATTCTGGTATGGATATTGTTTTTTAATTCTGTAATAAGATATTTGGCGCAAAGGTTTTTTATTAATTATTATGATTTAATAAATCAGCGTATAATACTGTATGGAATATCCGCTGTGTTAAGCGGAACATTTACGCTTCTGTTAAGTGAGATTATACCCGGAGTGATAGCAAGAAAAAATTCTGAAAAAGTCATATTAAGTTTTCTTGACATATTAAAATATGCGGATATATTGTTAAGCCCATTTCGATATATTTTTATGAGAATTGCGGGATTTATTTTAAAACCATTTGAAATAGTATTTGAAAAAAAAGATTTTTTACTGGAAGATGAAGATGTAAAAGCATTATTTAAAGCAGCAGTTAACCAGGGACTTTTTAAAGTTCAGGAATATGACATGGTAACAAATATTTTTGAATTGAAAGACACTATAGTGCGCAATATAATGATTCCGCAGACTGATGTTATTTCAGTTCCTTCAAACATAGATTTGCGCGAGTTACTGAATATTTTTGATACTTCAGGATACAGCCGCTTGCCTGTATTTGAGAAAAACAGAGATAATATAATCGGAGTTATACATGCGAAAGAAATCCTGCCAGATTTATTTGAAAAAAACGATATATATTTTGATATAAAAAAGTTTATAAGAAAAATAATTTATGTTCCAGAATCAAAAGAGATTAATTCATTATTACGGGATTTTCAAAGGGAAAAAACGCATATTGCGGCAGTGGTGGATGAATTCGGAGTATTTGCCGGAATAATTACAATTGAGGATATTCTTGAAGAAATAGTGGGAGAAATAGAAGATGAATTTGACGATGATGATGAGTCAATTGTAAAAAATAATAACAAAGAATTTATTATTGATGCTAAGCTGAATCTTGAAGAACTTAACGAAAAACTTAATATTGATTTGCCTGTTTCCGAGAACTATGAAAGTTTAGGGGGGTTTTTGATTTTTTTGGTAGACGAACTGCCTGAGCAAGGCAGAGAAATTTTATATAATGGGTATAAATTTGTTGTTGTATCAGCTACCAAAACAAGAATTTTTAAGGTAAAACTCAATATTTTAGAAAATATTTGACTTAAGTAGAATCGGAAAGTAAAATAATTCTAAAAAATGCATTTGATATTTGAAAAATTATTTTTGTTTATTTCATCATCACAAATTGTATATTATATTTTAACTGATTAAAAAAGTATGTTAATTAAGAAAAAACTGATACTGTATTTTACTTCCGCTGCTTGCATTCCTATGATATTTTTATTTTTTGCAGGACTCACTTTTTTTGAAAAAGCTAAGGAAGCTGACATAGTAAAAAATTATTATGATATACAAACTGCATTTCTTGAAAACATTCAGCTTATGCTAAACATCAATGTTGAAAATTTAAAAACATGGAGTTCACTATCAGTTATGAATGAACTGCTTGCTGACGACATTGAAGGAAATATAACTAAAATTCTTGTGAAATTCAATAGTAATTATAAAGTTTTTCTTAATTTAAGCGTAGTAAATATGCAGGGAAAAATTTTGTCTTCATCAGACAATAAATTGCTGATGAAAACTTTAATAGACGAACCTGGTTTTCAGCAAGCGTTAAGTAAAAAATCACTTTATATTACCGAAGTTTATGAAAGCGTGTTATTTAACGCGAATACATTAGTAGCATATTTTCCTATAGTTTTAAGCGATGGCCAGACAGCCGGATTTATAGCGGGGGCATTTGATTGCGGCAAATTATTTTATGCTCAAAATAATTCTATTCAATTGATATCAGGGGCACCGCAGGACAATAACGCGTTTTTGCAGTTATATAATTCGGAAAACACTGTTATTTCGGCTCCTGAATTTTTAATTAAGCAATCGGTTATTTTGAAATCAAAAAATATGAATTTTGATTTACAGAAAATGATTGATAAAAACACGAAAGGATATTTGAAAAACAGTGATAAAATAATTGTATTTATGAGACCTGAAACAGGACAGAACAAATTCAAAGAAGCCACACCAGTTATAAACTGGTATACTGTAGCTGAAATTTCTACAGATGCTGCATTTGCCGATATAAATAAAATGAAAAATATTACTTTAATATTTTTATTACTTCTTATATCAGCAGCTGTTGTTTTTTCATTATATATTTCTGATAAAATAACAAAACCTGTGCTGATGGTTGCGGGAATAGGAGAAAAACTTGCTGCTGGAGATTTGAGGATAGAAGAGATTGATTATAAAACCAGTGATGAAATAGGACAGCTTGTAGTATCGTTTAACAATATTCTCAACAGCCAGAGAAAACTTGCAGAACAGGCTATTTGCATAGCAAATGACGATTTGTTAAACTCTAAACTGGATAATACGATTTCAGGTGATTTGGGCGAAGCATTTTCAAATATGACGTTGAAATTAAGGAATATTGCAAAACATTCTCAGATTATTGCCGATGATGATTTATATAATCGAAGTTTGAACATTAAAGGAACCGGGACTCTGGGGAAAGCTTTTTCCGATATGATAATAAATCTTAGAAATCTTACTGAGAAAGCTCAAATTATAGCTGCCGGTGATTTGAAAAACGTCAAATTGACTGTATCTGAAAACGGGACTTTGTCAAAAGCATTTTCAAATATGATAATTAATTTACGGAAGATAGCTAATCAGGCACAGATAATAGCTGATGAAAAACTTAATGATGTCATATTAAATGAAAATATACCAGGAGATCTTGGTTCTGCGTTTGCAGTAATGGTTAATAACTTGAGGTCTCTTGCAGAAAAAGCTCAGATTATAGCAGCAGGTGATTTAAAAAATAAAAATCTTTCTACTGAAGGCGACGGAGTTCTTACTTTGGCATTTTCTGAAATGATAGCTAATTTAAAAAAATTATCTGTTCAGGCTGAAATTATAGCAAATGATAATTTATATGAACCTTTATTGAATGAACGTATATCAGGAGATTTAGGAACAGCATTTGGAGTTATGGTTGAAAATTTAAGATCGCTTGCCGAGAAAGCTAAACTGATAGCTTCAGGAGATTTGCAAAATGAAAAGTTAAATATGAATTTTAATGGGTCATTATCCGCAGCATTTTCTGAAATGATAGTTAATCTTAGAAAATTGGCATTACAGGCAGAACTCCTGACAGAAGGAAAACTGAATTCTGAACTGCTTAAAGAACGCATTAAAGGAAACCTTGGGGATTCTTTTGCGGCAATGGTGGATAAGTTAAAAATATTGATACTGGAAATAAAAAGTTCTTCTGATAATGTAAATTCAATTGCCGTTGAATTAATGAATTCAACTCAATCTATGGCGAACGATACGAAAATTCAATCTGAAAAAATTACTGAAATAACTAATGGAATATCAGAAATAAATTTGTCTATAAAACAGGTTTCTGAATCGTCAAAATCTGCAGAATATATTTCAGCTAATGCTGAAGAACAAACTTTGGAAGGGGTTTCAGTTGTTCATGATACTATGACAGGACTTCAAACAATAACAAATAATATGAATGAAGTAAGCGTTAAAATCAATGATCTTGAAAAAGCAAGCAAGGAAATAGGAACAATTATAAATGCAATAAGTTCTATAAGTGAACAAACAAATTTACTGTCATTGAATGCTGCAATAGAAGCTGCCAGAGCCGGTGAAGCAGGTAAAGGATTTGCAGTTGTTGCAGATGAAGTTAGAAAATTATCTGAAAGCAGCCATGCAAGCGCTGCTGAAATTTCTGTTATAATAGATAAAATTAAAGATAATATGAAATTGACAGTAGAATCTATGGAATTTTCAAATCAGAGCGCTCAGGCAAGCGTTGCGTATGCCCAGAGATTAAGCGATAATTTTGTAAAAATACAGGAATCGATTGTATCCACCAAAAAAAGCATTGCAGATATAGTATCAGCATTGACCCGCCAAAATCAAGCCAGGGATAATATTACAGTCTCTGCCACTTCTGTAAATACTGTTGTAACCGATTTAAACAAAGTTTCGATACAGCTTGTGAATCAAAGTGATGATTTGATGAATATTGCTAAAACATTGAATAAAGTTGTATCTAAATTTGAGTTTTAATGTTTAAATAAATATAAAAAACTTGTTTTTTTTAATTATAAATTTAAAATTGAAAAAATTTAAAATTTATATGCGGAATTTTAATTTATGAATTTTAAAAGATTCCATAATAAGATTTTAGATTTGAAACAAGATTATTTTCAATTAATGAAATTGTTTTAAAAATATATTAATTTTATTGAAGTGTGTTAGCGGAGGGTTAAAAGAATGAATTTAAAAAAATTTATGCCTAAAACATTAAAATCCAAATTATTACTTTTAATAATAGCTATTACAGTTATTCCTTTATTATTAACAGGCATAGTAACTTATTCAAACACTAAAAAAACTGTAGATGATTTGCTTATTAATGACCTTGCTCATATATCAACCAATGTGCGGAGCATGTGCGTTGCTCAAAAAGGTCTTTTGCAGGAATTTATAGAGTCTGATTATAAAGTGGCAAATTCTATTTTTTTGAAATATCAGGTATCTTTAGATCAGTTAAATAAAATCAGATGGTCAGCAGTAAATCAATTGACTAAAGATAAAAAAGATATTGAACTTCCTTCTTTTAAGTTGGGGGAAGAGGAAATACTGCAGAATAGTGATCCGGATAAATATCAAAAAATAGTTGATGATGTAAAGAAACTTACTGGAGCGACATGCACTATATTTCAGCGTATGAATGAATCGGGAGATATGCTTAGGATCTCGACAAGCGTGTTAAATAAGGAAGGAAAAAGAGCTTTAGGCACTTATATTCCTTATGTTAATGATGCGGGTGAAAAAAATAAGGTTATAGAAACTGTATTGAAAGGAGAAATATACAGGGGTCGCGCTTATGTTGTTGATCAGTGGTATATAACCGTTTATGCACCATTCAAAGATTCTGACGGGAAAGTAATAGGGATGTTATATGTTGGAAGAAAGGAAATAAGTGTTACTTCTCTCATAGATTCAATAAAAAAAATTAAAATAGCGTCTACAGGATATGTGTTTGTACTAAATAGTAAA
>JAGOBX010000368.1 GCA_017999075.1 Candidatus Babelota bacterium
ATCCTAAACTAAGCTGATAACTCCATGGTTTTTCAAGATATTTTTCGAAATTAATGCCTATTTCAGGTTTGTCTTTATAATCCGAACCGTGTAAAAAATAGTGATATCCAGCATATGGTCCGAAATAACATTCTGATTTTAAAGTTTCAGCTTCAGCATTAGAAAATAAAAACATTGAAAAACAGATACAAATAAAAATAATAACTACTAATTTTCGCATATTATAAACACCCCTATATTCTAAAAATTACTAAAATTATAAATTATATTTCTCGTATATTCAAGCCTTTTTTCCTTCAGGCGCTAATAATTTATCGGGTATTTTTTCTATGAATTCTAATAAAAAAATATTTAATATAAAAAAATATTAATGTATTTTTTTGTTAACTCTTCAGTGATAATGATTTCAATAATCCTAATGCATTTGACTGAACTACTCTAATTTTATATTCTTTTTTTAATATTTTTATATTCACATCATCAATAAAAATATCTTTATTATACCTTAAGGATACATCTGGTATTAAAATACATGAAGTTTCATCAATCATTTTTTCAGATTTCATATAATCGAGCTGATTAATTATATCTTTTCCGCTGATTAATCCTGTTACTGTAACATTTTTTCCAAGATAATTGTTTTGTATAGAAATAATATTTAAAGAAATTCCTGTATTAAAAAAAAGACATTCCGCAATTTTTTCAAAAAAACTTTTTGTAATTTTTCCTGTAACAGCAAAAATTTTTACATTTTTATTTTCAGCAATTCTTGTCTTGTATTTTAAAAAATTTTGTTTAAACTCGTATTCAAATTTTGCAAGCATTCCCACACCATTTTCAAGCTGATGAAACTCTTCGTATTCTTCATAATCAGGAATTTTTTTCCCGGCTAATATATAAAATTCATCTGATAAAAAAACTATTCTGCTCTGAAACTTTTTCAAACATCTGTTTTGCACAAATTCAACAGTTTTAATAATTTTTAACGCATCATGTTTCTTTACGCATTTTAATTTTGTAAGCCCTTTTCTGTGTTTAGTTAAACCAACAGGAACAACTGAAATTGATTTTACGTATGGATATAAATTTGACATATCCGATAATGAAGTAAATAATTTATTGTCGTTATACCCTGGTATCAATACAATCTGCAAGTGCATCTCAATTCTATGCGCCGCAAATAATTTAAGTTTATCTAGTATTTTGAATTTATAATTTACACCCAGAATTTTACGTCTGATGTTATCATCAGTAGAATGAACAGAAATGAAAAGCGGCGATAAACGCATTAAAAAAATTTTTTTATAATGTTTTTCATTAAGGTTTGATAATGTAAGATAATTCCCGTATAAAAATGATAATCTGTAATCTTCATCCTTAAAAAACAAAGATTTTCTCGCGGTTTCAGGATGCTGATCGCAAAAACAAAAAATACACTTATTCCCACATTGCATAACTTTAAAATCCTGAAGTTCTATACCAAAATTTCCGGAATATATATTTTTGATTTTTGCGCTAAAATATCGGTTTTCTTTATTTTTTTTAAATTCAAAATTTATGAATTTTTCGTCTGAATTCAAATAAAAAGAAAAATCAAGAAAATCATCTATATTGTTTCCGTTTATACTAAGAAGAAAATCTCCTGATTGAATATTGTATTTCTTTAAAGGAGATGATTTGGTGATTTTTGATATTATTGCAGGCATATTTTTCTACATTAAACACATAAAATATTTCTGTTTGACATTATTACCATAATTATATCTGTGTAGGCAGACGGTATTCCTGCACAACATTTGTGCGATAATTCAAATTCATATAATGCTTCTTTCTCAACAAGAATATTCACCTTGAATTTTTCTAAAATTTTTAGTTTTGATATAGTTGACTCGTATATAGAAGCAAGTTTTACAGCTTCTCTTATAAGCAGTATATGTGCCGGAAATATTTCTGTCTGTATAATAGCGTCAAAAAAATTTGAAATTGTTTCTATATTTTTTTCAGTTTCTCCAAGATAAGTCCTCTGCATCAAAATTATTTTTTTTGTACACAGTTCGGTTTTATAAAACAAAGGCTTTTCCTGAGGAACACATTCTATTCCGCTGTTATGTCCTGCTTCTTCTGTTTCCTCAATCAATTCCTTGATGTTTTCTGAATTGGCAGAGATGTTAAATTTTCCTTTTTTTTCTGATTTCTTCATACGCTTCATTGATTTTATTCATCTTTTCTGTTGCAAATTTAATCATATCTTCAGGTAAACCTTTTGATACAAGTTTATCAGGATGATATTGAGTTACAAGAGTTCTGTAAGCCTTTTTAATTTCCTGGTCTGTCGCGGACCCGGAAATGCCTAATATTTCATAGTACTGATCCGTAGCGCTGATATAAAGACTTTTTATTTGATGATGATGGGTTTCTGAAATGCCTAACATCATTACTACTTTATTTATAAATTCTTCTTCTCCTTTATGGAGACTTCCGTCTGACATTGCTATTTTATACAGAAGATTCAGTATTTCAATATTTATTTGTGGATTAGAAATGGTCTTCCATTGCAAAAGTAAATCATCTATATTGTGATTTGAATTAAGAGCTTCTTTAAAAATAATCCTTATTTTCTGAAGCGAATCTTCATCTAAATTAAGCTGTGTTTTAAAAAAATCTTTTACTATTCTAACTTCAGCAGCATCAACTTTTCCGTCTGCCTGCGCCATTTTAGCGCATAATGCTATTAAAACAGTAATAAATGCGCTTTGTTTAACTTGATTGGTTTGATAATCATTTTGTTCTTGAAAATAACCCTTATCGTTTCCGTAAACTCCGTTTCCGCAATTATCACATACTTCTCTGCCGTATTCCAGAAGATTTCCGCATTTATTGCAGCGAATGAATTTTCCCGAATAACTTCTGATATTTATATTATCAGCATCTATCACATGTCCGATGCCAACGCCTAATAAAGCGCCTATAGGACCTCCTAAAATAAACCCTATGCCGCCGCCTAATAATTTGCCTATCATAATCTTTATTATATCTATATATCAAAGAAAAATGCAATAAAAATTTATTGTTTTATAATTTCATTTATTTCATATAATGAAGTGCCGTCTTCTTTAGTTATTACATCAACCATTTTTATTTTTTTTATAATCGTGTCGTCGTATATTATTGAATTATAAAACGGATAATTATCAGAATTAAAAGTTATGAAAAATATTTTATAATCATAACTCCCGATCGCAGAATTTAATTCATTTTTCTGTATATAAGGATATCCCCCTTCATTTTTGTAAGTGAAAAGAATTATATTTTTCGGAATATTAAGTTTATACATCGCATATAACGAAAATTTTGTCTGCTCATAAAGATGTTTGTCTGTTATAATTATATTTTTTTTATTAATATCAATATATTTTTTCAGGGTTCTTCCTAAAGAAATAGTAACATTCCCTTTGTTGCTGCTTAAATAATAAGGCCATCCTGAACTTTTATCTAATGGAACAAACCCTCTCCATAAAACCTGGTATTTATCGCATTTTCCCCCATATTTTTCGAACGGATAAAAATAAAAACTTAAAATAGACACAGGGAAATAAAAAAAAATTATAATAATTATTTTTTTTTTCTTGACGATTAAATAATTCAATGCCGATCCTGAAATTAAAATATAAAAAAATATATTAGTAACATAATACCTGAAATCATGAGAACGCAAAGGCAGAAACTGATTCCATGAAATTTTCAATAATAAACCTATAAAAAATGTATTTAACAAAAGTCCTGCCGCGAAAATTAAAGTCAGGTTTTTATTGAATTTATATGAGAAATAAATAATTATGATAAATAATACCGCTGAAAATAATGAACAGAAATACGGGTTGAACGATACCCCTGAATAATGACTGAACATATAAAAACCAGTATTTAATAAAAAAATTATATCAAAAAAATCTATAATTTTAGAAAAAACCGCCGTATATTGTAACGTGGGTATTTTAAAATCCATAACAGCAGTTATATATATGAATAATAACAATAAAATCAAAAATAATATGCCTGATCCGATCATAATCATATTTTTATTTGAAAATTTATTTCTGTAAAAAATAAAACTTATTATCAGTATTGAAGAAATAATTAAAGGCGATGATACCGGGTGTATCACTGCTGCGAAACAAGCAAATATTATAGAAAAAATCAAATATAATAAACTTCTATTAAAATAAAAACTTATTATAAAATAAACGAAGATCAGTGACACAAAAAATGAAGAATGATG
>JAGOBX010000369.1 GCA_017999075.1 Candidatus Babelota bacterium
ACCAAATACAGAGGTAGAAAAATGAGTAATGCAATTGATAATTTAAAAATACAATCAGATATTTTAGATGATATAACATTATTAAATGAATATAAAAAATTACGAAACGAGATTGGAGATGTGATTCAGTCTGAAGATGAAAATAATATTGAACCGGTAATTTCTGAAGATGAGAAATATGAAAATAACAATATAACTGAAAAAGAAACTGAAGATTATGACAGCGATGAAAAAATAATAATTGAAAATAAAGATGAATCTGGAGACAATGAATTGCCTGAAAATATTGAGGATTCACAAGAAAACAGCGCGGGTTCCCTGAAAAAAGATGAATCTGATATTGAAATTGAAAAAGAAGAAATTAAAGAAGAAATAGAAGTATCTCAAGATATACCTGAAAATCTTATTAAATCAGTTATTGAATCTCTTTTGTTTATTTCAGGGAGCTCTGTAACATTTGAGAAAATGCAAAAAGTTATTAACATAGATTATTCCAAATTCCGAAAACATATTTTTGAATTAAATAATTTATATAAACAAAATAATCATTGTTTTAGAATAGTGGAAGTGGCAAACGGATTTCAGATTGTGACCAGAACCGAACTTGCCGATTATATAAGAAAATTTTTCGGAGCCAGAAAAGTTAAACATTTTCCTCCATCAACGCTTGAAGTCTTGGCAGTTATAGCATACAGACAGCCTGTAACTAAAGGACAGGTTGAACATATCAGAGGAGTTAACAGTGATGCTCAAATTCAAGTTCTTATAGAAAAAAAAATGATTCAAATTATAGGAAGAGCAGAAGAACTTGGAAGACCGCTTCTTTACGGAACCACTAAAGAATTTTTGGAATATTTCGGATTAAAAGACTTGAGTGAATTGCCTGACAGTAAAGAACTTGATCAAATACTTGCAGTTCAACGTCAGGAAGAAACGCAGAAGATTGATAAAATACTGGGTGAAATTGACGGAACTCAATTGCCTGATGGGGATAAGAAGATAGAAGAAATTGAATTATCGGATACTGAAAAATCTTTACAGGAAAGAATTGTTTATGAAAACAAACAGTTAGAAGAAGAGAAGGCTTTGGAAATGGAATTTATTGAAGTTCTTGAAAAAAGCAAACAAACAAAAAAAAATACTAAAGAAATGTTTGAAAAATTCAATTCTGATTTAAATAAGGAAGATACAGAAGAAATATCAGAAACATAATGATTCGGAAAAAAATGTTAATAAATCGTTTTCAGAAAAAAATAAAACAGCTTAAAAAATAATCACAAACTTAGGAGTTTAAAAATGGAAAAAATAAAAACAGGAGTTATTGGAGTCGGTCATCTTGGACAGCATCATGCAAGAATATATTCCGAATTGAAGGAAATTGTTGAATTAGTTGGAATTTATGATTTGAACAATGAGCAGGCTTTGAAAATTTCTGAAAAATGCGGATGTAAAATGTTTGATGATTATTCTGAATTATTGGATCAGGTTCAGGCTGTAAGTATTGCTGTTCCTACTTTATCGCATTTTAAAATAGCTTCTGAAAGTTTAAAAAAAGGAGTGCATACTCTTGTAGAAAAACCCATTACAGCAACTGTTGAAGAAGCAAAAAAACTTTTGAAACTTGCTGATAAACATAATTCAATATTGCAGGTTGGTCATGTAGAGAGATTTAATTCAGCTATAAGAAAATTATCACAGACTATCACCTGTCCTAAATTTATAGAGTGTGACAGACTTGCACCGTTTGCACTGCGAGGCGCGGATGTTTCCGTTGTATTAGATTTGATGATTCATGATATTGATATAATATTAAGTTTAGTTAAATCCAAAGTAAAAAGAATCGAAGCTCAGGGAGTGGCAATTTTTACTAAAACAGAAGATATAGCTAATGTCAGACTTGAATTTGAAAACGGATGTGCGGCAAATATTACAGCAAGCAGAGTAAGCGTTGACAGAACAAGAAAAATAAGAATTTTTGAAGAAAATGCCTATTATTCTGTGGACTATTCAACTCAGTCTATAAAAATTATTTCAAAAAAAACTGAGGCTGATTTGAATAATTTTAGTAATTTTATGGATCTTATTAATATCGAAATGCTTAAAATAGAAAATGAAGAACCCTTGAAATCAGAATTGGAATCTTTCGTAGAATGTGTTTCAAAAGGAAAACAGCCGCTTGTTCCGGGTGAAGCAGGAAGCCAGGCTCTTGAATTAGCTGCTGCTATAATAAAAAAAATCAGGCGTAAAAACTGAACTTATAATTTTAAGGTAGTGCAGATTTGAAAGTTTTTGGTCCATCGCCGTCTAACAGGCAGCCGGCATTTAAAAAAAGTTATCAATATATAATAATTATAGCATTAAGCGTTATTATTCTTTCGATTTTTTTTATAAATATTTTTTCAAGCGGAAAACCTGCCAATCAGCCTGCTGATTCTATAAATGATATAAAGAAATATGAAGAACGTATAGCTGAAAAATGGGTAGATATAGAAGCTTTGCTGTTTTGCGCAAGGCAGTATTATATAATAGCTAAAGAAGATGAAATTTACACTGCTTATTTGAATAGCAATCTTAATATTCCTGAAAAATTTTATATTAAAACATTATATAAATTTGAAAAATTAGGATATAAAAATCTTGCTTTGCTTCAGGATAAGTATGAAAATAAAAGTCCGGATTTACGAAATTCTTTTTTAAAAGCTTTAAGTTATATAGATGAAAACCTGTATCATAAATCATTGAATTATTATAGAAAAGTCGAAGCATTATCAAAAAATCTGCTTACGGCTAAGGATTATTATTATATAGGAATGATTTATTACAAAAAAAAAGAATTTTTTGCAAATGCTGCAATAGATTATTTTAATATTGCAATAAATAAAGGACTTGATGATTCTGAAATATATTTGTCGTTGGGTAATGCGTATTTTATGCTGAATTTATTCGATGATGCTTTAAAATATTATAAAAAAGCAGATAAACTTTCTGGATATAATCCTGTAATAAAATATAATATTGCTTGGACTTTATTCAATAATAAAAATTATAAAGAAAGTCTTGAAACATCAGAAAATGCCGCAGCAAAAATAAAAATTGTATTGGACAAGAATAAACCTGAAAATTTTGTAATTGAAGATAAACAGATAATAAATAACACGGTTCCGACAATGACTCCGCAAATGTTAGCTAAATTTCATTACATTTCAGGATTGAATTATATAAAAATGAATGATTTTATAAAAGCGCTCGATAGTTTTAAAAATGCGGAATTATATATAAAAAATGACGATACTATTTATGAACATATAGGAACAATATATTACAATTTAAAAAATTATGAACTTGCTTCAATTAATTTTAAAATTTCTTTAAATATAAATCCTGAAAATTCGAAATCTTCTGAATTATTAAGTAAATTAAAAAAATGAAAAATTTGGATTATTCTATTTTGTTGAAAATACAGAAACCCGGCAGATATTTTGATAATGAAATAAATGCTTCTGTAAAAAAATTTCAGAAGGCAAAATTTAATATTGCTTTATGTTATCCTGATGCTTATGAAATAGGGATGTCCAATACAGGAATTATTTTATTGTATAGATTATTAAATTCTCTGGATTGGGTGAACTGTGAACGTGTTTTTTCTCCATTCCCTGATTTTGAAGAAATTTTATTTAAAAAAAACATAAAATTATTCAGTTTGGAAACTAAACATCCAATCGTTGAGTTTGATGCATTGGGATTCAGCTATCAATATGAAACTGCTGCTACGAATATGTTAAATGTGCTTAAATTGAGCGGTATACCTTTGAAATCAAAAGATAGAAAAAATACTGATCCTGTAATAATATGCGGCGGACCATGTACGGTAAATCCATTGCCTATATCGGAATTCATTGATGTGTTTGTAATAGGGGATGGTGAAAATGTTGTATTGAAAATAGCTGAAATTTTCCTTGACAATAAAAATAGGAACGACAGAATTTCAGCAATATCAAAGCTGGAATCTGTGTATTGTCCGGCAGTTCATAATATAGAAAAAAATAATATTAAACGGGCAGTTGTTTATGATTATTCTAAATATCTTAAATATTACGAACCGTTTATTACTAATATGGATATAATTCAAAACAGAGTTAATATTGAAATTATGCGCGGGTGTGTAAGAGGTTGCAGATTTTGTCTTGCAGGATATATTAACAGACCGGTTAGAACTGTTGATTCTGATGAAATAATGAATACTGCCTGCGGGATTATATCAAAAAAAGGGATTA
>JAGOBX010000370.1 GCA_017999075.1 Candidatus Babelota bacterium
CAATAGCATTAAAACAATAATTTTTGTTACTTCAAATAAGTCTCCTGAAAAATTTGAGATTGATGATAAAACCAAAAAATTGATAAGGTTTATGCGCAATAACGATATTAATCTTGAAATTGTTAATTTTCATAAAGATTTATTTAATGCGGGATTTGAAGCGGCGCAATATTTTAATAACAGATATGAACAGTTTCCAGATGTTTCAGCAGATAAAATTTTAGAGAATATAGAATATTACAAGCCGTCAAATTATACGGTTTTTTATAAGACAAGGTTAAGTAAAATCCCCGCATATACATGGATTAACCAGTTTTTGTTTTTAAAATATCAAAACAATATTTCTGAAACAAGAAGCGGTTTTTTCATACCGTGATTTTAAAAATATGTTAAAAAAATATATTAAATGAAATTTTTATTACGATATGTTTTAATTGGAATATTTTTATTTAAATTAACCGGATGCGGGAAAAATGAAGAAGCTGTTGCCGATTTATCGGCGGCTGTAACTATAAGCGGTACTGTGCAATTAACAGGTAATGCGACGCCGATGCTTAAAAGTTTTGGAGAAAAAATTCATTATTCCGGCCAAATTATTAATTTTGCTACAATTGTAGTTGTTGCCAATAACCAAAGATATTCTACAGAAACAGATCACCTTGGCAGATTTAGCCTTACTGTTTTTTCTTCAGAACCGAGTAAAATTTTTTATATTTATGTTTATCGGGGAACTCAATATTTCGAGAAAATAATAAAAACAGGGCAAAATGTTTCTAACATTCAAGTAAACATAGACGATAATGATTTATTCACTTCAGTTATAAAAAACGCTTATAAAGAATATTTTGATTTACCTGAAGATTTTATTTACGGATTCAATGACACTGGGTTGGCTGCATCTAATTTTTATAAATATTTTTATGATAATTATCAGAATATTTTGAATGGTTATACGGATTTTAAAAATTCACAAAAATTTTGTACTGCGAAATTGTTTTTGATAGAATCTGATAATTATGTGGTGTGGACATCCCCTTCCCCGTTTATAGGGAATTTTTTTGATGGAACGAAAACTTCAATTTCAATATGTTTTTCAAATTCTATGCGAACAGATATTGATTGGAAAACATGGCTTAGCATAACTCCTGATACAATTATAAACCAGGATAATCCTCCTGATTTAATCTGGAACGATAAAAAAAATAAAGTTACGCTGATATTAAATGAACTTGATTATTTTCCGGCTAATTCAGATATAACGGTAAATGTTGATTCATATTTGCTGAATGTTAACAACCAGCCTGTAGAACCTTATAAATGGACATTTAAAACAGGGTCTGAAAACATTGTGAATTGCAGAAATTATTTTTGTTTTCCTGATAATTCGAAATATGTTTTTTTTACGCCTATGGATTTGGTACCATGGAAAAAATATTACGGATTATATGAAATTACTGACAGCGGAGTTTCTACTGAAGGTAAAACTGTTTCAATGTACTGCGATGTGGATAATAATATAGAATTTTTGCTTAAAACAGACGGATTGTATATAACAAGATTTTTTAATGACGGAATAAAAATATTATTTCCGTCTCCTGTGAAATTATTGTCATATTCATCCAGGATTAATGAAAAATTTATTACGAATTATTCAAATTATACTTATGAATCAAAATTAATTTCATTGAGTGATAAATTGCAGAATATTGAGAAATTCGGAAATACGCTTACTGTAGAATTAAAATTACCTGCTTCGATTTCTGGAGATATAAGTTTCATTTATTTTTATTTTTCCGAGTTTAATGGGTTGACAATGTTTTCGGTTCCTGGCTCACAGAATAGATTTGTTCAAAAAATATTATCTTCGCCAAAATATATTTTTCCTTATCAAAATGCTGTACTGAACAAAAATTCGTTGAAATTTGTTTTTGAAAAAGGAAATTACTGCGAATTAGGCAGACTTCAGATCGCTACGGATACTGCATTTGATTATTACAGTTTGAAATATGATACTTGGGTTATTGAAGGAAAGATTAATGTGAGTTTGCCGTTATTAAGTTCTGACAGTGATTACTATTACAGAATGGCTTCAGTATATCATCCTACTCAACAGAATATTAAATCTGAATGGAGTGAAGTCAGACATTTCAGATTAACAGATAATGATGGAATCAATATCATTACTACCCCCCCTCCGATTGGGTTTAAAGGATATTCTTATAAATATTCTATGAGTTCCGATAATACGGCTAACATATTGTATACTTTATCTAAATTTCCTGCAGGAATGAAAATCAATTCGGAAAACGGATATATAACTTGGAATATACCTGAATATGTTGATTCTGATTCATACTGCGCTGAATTTATTTGCGCTAATTATGATAAAGGAACATATATTAAACAGCTTTTAAGTATAAAAATTTTAGACGGAAAACTTATAGGTATATGGCAGAATATGAATTATTCATTATATTTATACAGTGACTGTTCATTCAGGTTTGATGAACCTGCATCTGATGAAATAACAGGAAATTTTGATGTTTCCGGCGATACCATAATTTTGAATAACAATTCAAATACGAAATTATTGACTGATTACAGATTTTCAGATACCAAATTAATTTTTAATTATAACGGCAATACATTAACTTTATCAAAAAACGGAGAATTATATTAGCTGTTTGTAAAAATGATTATAAAAGTAAAATATCTAATTCGTCATAATACTGACGCTGATTATATTAGTATGAAAAAAAATGTATTATTTTTTCTTTTTTTAACAATATTTTGTTTTATTTTAACCGATGAAATTTTTGCAGAATATGTATGGACTCAATATAACAACAGTACAGGATACAATATTAACTCTATTAAGTTTAATGAAAGTTTTGGAGTGATGGTTGGAGATAACGGAATAATAAAAACATCATCAAATGATGGATTGACGTGGATAAATCAGAATTCCGGATGTGAAGAAAGACTGAATGATGTATTTATTGAAAACAATAATCTGATAGTTGCTGTTGGGAGCAATAGAAGAGTTTTAATATCTCAGGACAGCGGTGTAACCTGGATAAACCGTCCTCCTGTTAACGTTTCAGGCACCACTGAATTTTATTCGGTTTCAGTGAATAATTCGGTTATATGGATTACAGGTTCTTCAAGTTTGATTTTTAAAAGTTCTGATTTTGGTCAAACCTGGGAAAAACAATATGAAGGTTCGCGGGATATTAAATTTATAAAAATTTTTTCATCCGGCAATCACGGAGTTTCAATAGGAGAAAATATTTTACTTACAACTTCAGACGGAGGCAGTAACTGGCTTCCTGTAATACCTATTACAGGAACGTTGAATTTTACGACAGGATTTTGTTTGAATGATTACTTATGGTTTGGAATAACAAATAACGGAGACGGAACATACAGTCTTTATCAGACATTTGAAGGACCATCCCGTTGGATTTTTCTTTATAAATTCGATTTTGCTGTTAAATCCATAACTTTCATAAATTACTATTCCGGATTTGCTGTAGGCGAAAACGGCAATATTTATTATACACAGGATAATCCGTCAATCTGGCAGAAAATTGATATTGACACATCTATAACGGTAAATTTGAATTCAGTCAGTTTTACAGATTCCGGAGAAACAATCTGGGTATCTGGAAATAACGGATATTATTATAAACGTTTTTATGAATATGGAGAACTCGAACCTCAGACTCAGGAAATTATTGCTGACGCCGGCGGAAAATATTTTGTTTTAAAAAATGATACGGTTCAATTGACTTCTGAAAAAACAATAGCGAGAAATAAGAATTTTTTAAGGTATTCATGGAGTGCGGAAGATGCAGATGTGATTTTGTCCGATCAGGATAAAATATTATGTAACTTTGAATCTGGAACATCAGGGAAATATCGTATTAAATTAAAAGTTGACGATTATCGCGGACATTTCGGGGAAGATTATGCTGAAATATATGTTGTTGATACATATTCTCAGATTTCTTCACCATTTTCGGAAATATCGGTTACTGGAAATAATACGGGATTGATGCTTAACGATTATGTGCACACTATTGATTTAAAACTTGAAAGTGTTACGTCTGTTTATAATGCTTCGTTATATTTTGATTTGAAAAATTTCAGAAGTGTTCCTCATTTATTTATTGCAAATAAGATAGAACCATCGTTTTTTAACGAAGTTCGTCCGAATATATCATTATTTGACGATCTGTCATATACAGC
>JAGOBX010000371.1 GCA_017999075.1 Candidatus Babelota bacterium
CGAATACAGCTCACCCTTAACTTTTTTCTTTATTATAGGCGCATAAATTTCAAATGTTTTACTTTTATAATATTCTTCAATTTTGTCAACTGAAACATTCAGTTCAGCGTATATTTTTGAAATATCAGTAATAACGGCGATCTTACCATTTTCGTTAACAAAATCCCCTTCTTTCACCATAACTTCTTTAACAAAACCTGAAATTTCCGATTTAATAAAAACTCCTTCCATTTTTTTTTTCTATTTTGCTTTTTCATTTTTTTTCATAGCCACTTTAGAATCAGCAATCCTGTAATCGGTTAAAGTTTTAAAATTTTGAGTTTTAGTGTTTTCCAAAATCATTTTATTTAAATCAAATTCAAGTTTATCTAATTCATCTTTTATCTTTAACGCGTCAAGTTCACATAAAACAATATTTGAGTCTATATAATCTCCTTCTTTTATTTTTAAATTATTGATCAAAGCCCCTACCCTGCTCGTAACAGAAATTTCCCTGTAAGGAATAATTATTCCGTCATAATTTTCCTGCAAATCAGTAAAAATAATTTCTTTATTCTCAAAATTTGTTTTTTGAGACACAGGAATATTTTCACAATAACCAAAAACCAAAAAAATTATAAAAATCAAAAACAATATAATTTTAAAAACCCCAAAAACTTTCATATTATGATTTCTCCTTGAAATTTTCAATTACGAATTTAGACTTATCTTTCATTCTTTAATTGATGCCAGCATCCCAGGTTTAATTTCATTATTCGGATTTTTAATCAATATTCTTGTTTTTACTGTATTTGTCGCTGAATCAATTTCCGGAAATACTGTCCAAATTTTTCCTACAATATTTTTTTTAATAAGAGGAATTTCAATTTTCACTTCTTGTCCTATTTTATATTTTTGTCCGCTTCCTACAGGAAGATTGATTTCTAAAAAAACATTTGAGATATCAGTCAATCCTGCAATTTTCCCTCCTTCATTAATTTGATCCCCTTCTTTAACCTTTATTTCCTTAACAAATCCTGATACAGAAGATCTAACAACAGCCTTTTTCAATTTATCTTTTATTTTAGATACATCAAATTTTTTTTTCATGATGTTATGATTTGAAATTTTTATTTCTATCAGGTTTCTGTCTTTCTGCAATTTTTTATTTTCCAGAAGCATTTTATCCAAGTCCATTTCCGCTTGAACAAGCTCATCATATATTTTAATAATATCAAGTTCGCATATAACTTCGTTTTTAGAAACAAATTCTCCTTCGGTTATTTTCATGTTTTTTATTACAGCGCTCAACCCGCCTGATATTGAAATTTCACGATATGGAATAATTACGCCTTCAACGCAAAAAATTTTTTCTCCTGCGCAAAAAAATATAAAAACCAGCACAATGATTATAATCCTTATCATATTATCATCCTTTAAAATATAAAAATATTTTTTATGCTATACAAAAATCTACCAAATATAATTCATATAAATATAATTTATAGGCGATTCAAGGAGATATGATAGAATAGAAACCTTATCTCCTTTAATTCTTCCGTTCCCAGCCATAGATATACGTAATTTTTCATTTTTATTTTCAATTGAAAAATAAGCAGGATAGTAATTTAGTTTAGAAATTTCATTTTTTTCAGATTCTACACTTACATATTCAATTTTTCCGTTGATTATGTCCAAAGGAAACGCAGGAAATTTAACATTAATTTCCATTCCTTTTCTTATTTTGCTTATTTTTTCTTCAGGTATCATCAATTTAACCTTAATTTTTTTTAAATCAACTATTTCCGCAAATTTCGAACCACTTGATACATATTGCCCTAATTTTGAACTCGCATCTTTCAGTATAACCTGACCTGAAATAGGAGATAAAATCAAAGTTTGTTCTATTTGGTTTTCAATTTCTTTAATATTTTCAATAGTCTGATTAAGTTCTATTTCCTTTGTTTCAAGTTCCAGCAACAAATTTTTTGTTTTAAATTTTAATATATCTTTTTCGGTTAAAACCATTTTATCTTTTAATTTTTGTAATTGAATTTTCAAATCGTTGTCATTTATTTTCGCTATCGGATCTCCTTTTTTAACAATATCTCCGTCTTTAATAAAAACTTCTTTTAATAATCCTTCAACTTGCGGATATATGAATTTTTTTGTTAACGGAACTATCTCTGCCGAAGTATTTAAATTGTAATTTATTTTTACAAACCCTGCCGCTATAATCAGAAATATTATAATGGCAGCAACTGCAATTTTAAATTTAATAGAACGCTTTTTGCCTGATTTATCCTTACTTCCGAACAGATCAAATTTAGGAACAGACCTGTATAATTGAGAATTTCTCAACGATACTGCAGCCTGATTAAATAATATATCCATAGCCTCTTTTTTATCTTCAGGAAAAACGTTTATCTGACGGCTTTCAAAAATTAATATTCCCAGATTTCCTTCAGAATCATTAAGAAGCCGGCAATAAAAAGAGTTTATATTTGCACTATCAAAATATTCTATAAACTGTCCTACAGCAGCAGGCTGTTTTTTATACTCAGAAATATCACGAAAATAATTTTCTTTTTTATTTTCAAGTATCATTCCTGATATTGAAACAAGTTTATTCAACGATTTGTTTTCAGAAAAATTTCCCGCCATATCCGAAACTGCGGCAATTGTATATTTGCCTGGTTTTGATTCTATTAATAAAATTGATCTATCATAATTAAACAATTGTCTTGTCAAATTAACTATAGATACTGATACAGAATCTATGTCAAGTGATGAATTGATGTCTTTGCTTATCTGAAGAAGCGCTGACAATTCACCTATTTTTTTTTCTTTTTCAAACATTTTTGCATTTTTTATTGACATTGATGCTATAGACGTAACACTCTCAAGAAGATCAACTTCATCCCTGTTGAACTTATGCGTTCCTGTTTTTTTGTTTATTGCCTGCACACATCCTATTGCAGACTGATTATCAATTAATGGCATACACAGCATAGAATGAGTTTTGAATCCAGTGTGTTCATCCACCTTTGAAGAAAAACGTTCATCATTTTCAGCGTCAAGAACAATTTCCATCTTTTTGTTTTCTACAACGCTCCCGACTATTCCTGTTCCTACAGGGAGTTTTACCCCTATAATCTTACCTTTACTTTCGCCTTCAGCAATTTTACAAATAATTTTTTCAGGTTCTTTCTCATCTATAAGCCATATAGAACCTGCCTCACAATCAAGAGCATCTATAATTTTTTTTAACACCATATCAAGAAGAGTTTCAAGCTCAAGAGTTGAATTAAAAGCTCTTGCAAAATCATTCATTATCATTGAACGTTCTTTAAGCCTTGTTTCTAAGTTATGAGTTTGAGCATTTACAAGAGATGCGCCTGCATTATCGGCAATAATTTTCAATATATCCATGTCATGATCATTAAATTGGCCATTCTCATTTTTTTTATTAAAAATCTCAACAGCACCCAAAGAATTCTTTTCATATACTATAGGAACGCATATTATTGATTTTGTAACAAAACCGCTTTTATCATCAACATTAGATTGAAATCTCTTATCTTTTGACGTATCGTAAATAATGGTGGGTTTTTTAGTATTAATACACCATCCCACTACTCCTGTTCCATAAGGAATTCTTAAATTCAATACTTTCTCCCTAGCAGGACCTATAGCTTCTGTACATACAATTTCTTTAGTATCGTTATCAAGAAGAAAAAAAGTCCCTGCTTCAGCATTGATTTCCTCAACTACTTTTATCAATATTTTATTCATAAGAACCTTTAAATTCAAAGTTCCTTGAAACTGTTTAATTATTTCATAAATCAGTTTTAATTTTTTATATTCTGCAATATCAATTTCATTTTTTTCGGCCATAATTATATTTCCATAAAAATTTATTATTCTATATTTTTTTATATTTTCTCATTTTCACAATTGCCAAACATGGAAAATGATATTTTATTATTTTGTACTGCTTATCGACTCAGGCAAATAGTATATTCTCCTTAATTTAGACGACTCATTTTTGTACTGAACAATTTTTTCGATTTTTTCAATCAATTGAGAAGGCATACGCATTTTCAATTTCAATAATTCAATCTTGTCTATTTTTCCTTCCTTATATTTCAACTCAGCCAATTTTATATTACGTTCTGTAACTTCTATCCTTTTAAGAATATTATTATATTCTTGTTCCATTTTTTGAAGATTATTTAATTTTTCAAAAATTT
>JAGOBX010000372.1 GCA_017999075.1 Candidatus Babelota bacterium
ATTTAATATCCTGAATAAAAAATATGTTAAACCCAAAAAAACACCATGTATTTTTTATTAATATGTCAACTATTTTTACTTGACATTATTTTTTTTGATAATTTTTCTGATACGGCCCATATATTTCCTGCTCCAAGAGTCAATACAATATCTCCGGGCTTTAAAATCGAAAATGTGAAGTCAATTATTTCATCAAATGTTTTTTTATATATTACCGTATTATTACCGTTCTTTTTTATAGAATTAATTATCAGTTCTGAGGATACCCCTGGAATAGGTTCTTCAGAAGCTGCATAAATATCGGTAACTATTATTATATCAGCGTCTTTAAAGGATTTGCCGAATTCTTCTGCAAGAAGCTGTGTGCGTGTATATCTGTGCGGCTGAAAAACGGCAATAATACGTCGTTTCCAGTTTGATCTTGCTGCTGATAATGTTGCAGCTATTTCAGTGGGATGATGACCATAATCATCTACTATCAGCATATCATTAGCATCGCTTTTTATTTGAAATCTTCGCTGAACGCCCCTGAATTCAGCAAGAGTATCAGCAATTATTTTGAAATCAATTCCAAGTTCAAGTGTCACAGCTATAGCTGCAAGAGAATTTAAAACATTATGCATTCCAGGGACCACAAGTTTTATATTACCAATATTTTTATTTTTGAAAACAACATCGAATTTTGATGATAACCCGTCTGATTTATAATTTTTTATTGAAAATTCTGCGTCTTTAGATAGACCATAAGTTGTATGTCTTACTGAAATTTTAGGTAAAATATCTCTTATGTTCATATCATCTATGCATACTGCGCACAATCCGTAAAATGGAAGTTTCTCTATAAAAGTCAAAAATGTGTTTTTTAATATATCAAGTGTTCCGTAATGATCAAGATGGTCAGAATCTATATTGGTTACTATGCTGTATTGGGGAAAAAGTTTTAAAAAAGAACCATCGCTTTCATCTGCTTCAGCTACAAGATAATTTCCCTTGCCAAGTTTGGCTCCGGAACCTATATTATTAAGTTTTCCGCCTATTACAATAGTCGGATCAAACCCTGCATTTGCAAGTATTAATGATACAATAGAAGTTGTGGTGGTTTTCCCGTGAGTTCCTGCAATCGCGACTCCTATTTTTAAACGCATAAGTTCTGCCAGCATTTCTGCGCGCCGGATAACAGGAATTTTTTTTTCTTTTGCTGATAAAAGTTCGGGATTTGACTGGCTGACAGCACTTGACCATATAATAACATCCGCACCTGAAATATTTTCAGCTTTATGTCCCGTAAATATTTTGGCTCCCTGTTTTTCAAGGCGTTTTGTATAATCTGAAGATTTAATATCTGAACCAGTCACTTTAAATCCGAGGTTTAATAATACTTCGGCGATACCGCACATTCCTACTCCGCCGATTCCGATAAAATGAAAGTTTCTGAATCTACCGAACATTTTTTTGTTCACCTGCTATATTTCTATTAGTCTGACTCGAAATATTCAGCAATATACCCATGCTGAACATAAATACTATAAGGGATGACCCACCATAACTTAAAAATGGAAGAGTTATTCCTGTTGTCGGCAAAATGCCTGTAACTACTCCTATATTAATTGTAACGTGCATAGCTAACATCAAAGTTATCCCAATAGCTATAAATTTTAAATATTGACTATTTATGTTAAGTACAACTTTTATTCCTCTGTATATTAAAGCCAAGTAAAAAAATAATAAAAATATAATACCGGCAAACCCTAATTCTTCGCACATAATAGCAAAAATAAAATCAGTATGCGATTCCGGCAATCCTGCTATTTTAACTTCGCTGTTGCTTAATCCTTTCCCAAGAAATCCGCCTGTACATATTGCAAGTTTTGATCGTGTAATATGATATCCCTTACTCAAAGGATCAGCTTCAATGTTAAGCCATGCTTTTATTCTGTTTAATTTATACGGAGAATGAATTACTATTGCCGATGCAATCAATATCCCCACTAAAAATAATCCTAAAAGATACCTTATTTTAACTCCGCCTATAAATAATATCGTAAGACTTAAAGTTCCGATGATTAAGGATGTGCTGAAATCCGGTTCTTTTACTATTAAGCCAAGCAATACTGCGATTATCAGCATAGGCGGCAAAAAACCTTTAGAAAAAGAATCCATATCATTTCTGTTTCTATCAATATAATTTGCTATAAAAAAAATTAAAAATACTTTTACAAATTCTGAAGGCTGTATCTTTATAAAACCGATTTTTATCCATCGCGCAGCTCCGCCAGCTCTGTTTCCTATACCAGGAATCAAAACTAAAATCAATAAAATAAATATAACTAAAAGCCCTATTCCTATATATTTTCTGGTAGATTCGATGTTTATTGAATTTCCTAAAAATAGCAAAACTAATCCTATCAACCCGAAAATCAAATGTTTTACTGCGAAATATCCCGGATATGCGTCAAGATGTTTATAAGCATAATATCCGCTTGCGCTATAAATCATTATTATTCCAAATACATAGAAAAATATGACATACATCAAAATTAAATGGTCAAAATCTTTTGTTTTCATTTTTTCAGTTTTTTTACTGTTTCCTTGAAAAATTTTCCGCGTTCTTCAAAATTTAAAAACCTGTCATAACTTGAGCAAGCCGGAGATAATAAAATCGCATCACCTGATTCAGCATTTTCAAATGCCCGGCTTACAGCTTTTTCAAAATCGGGTTCGATTATAGTAAGTTCAGGCATATTTATTTGTGAATTTATTTTATCAGCAGCTTCACCAGTTAAAATAAATTTTTTAACTTTTCTTTTAATCAAATCCTTTAACATCTTATAATCCGAATTTTTATCTCTGCCGCCTGCTATTAAAATGATTTTACAATCAAATGCTTCAAGAGACTTGATTACAGAATCTACACTTGTTGCCTTTGAATCATTATAAAATTTTATTCCGTCAATTTCTCTGACAAATTCTATCCTGTGTTCAACTCCTTCAAAAATTTTTAAAGCATCCCTCAGTTTATCTATTTTGACACCGAATTGCAACGCAGCTCCTGAAGCAGCCATAACATTTTCGTAATTATGAACTCCAAAAATTTTAAGTTCGCTGGTTTTTATTATATGCGTCAGATTTCCATCTTTATTCAATACGATATTATTGCCTGACAAAAAAAATCCATTGTTGCAATTAAAAAATATTTTATTAATTCCGATATCAGCTGATATTTCTAATACAGTTTCATCATTATAATTTAATACTGTATAATCATCTTTTTTTTGATTCTTGAAAATATTTTTTTTACTTAATATATATTCTCTAAAATTTGAATATCTGTCAAGGTGGTTCGGTGTTATATTGGTTACAACACTTATATATGGTTTAAATTTGTCTGTAGTATCTATTTGAAAACTGCTTATTTCCAAAATTATACAATCATAACTTTCATTTTCTAAAACAGCTTTGCTGAATGGATATCCTATATTTCCGCAAATTAAAACTTTGTAGCCTGCAGTTTCAAGAATTTTTCCGATTAACGAAGTAGTGGTCGTCTTTCCGTTTGAACCTGTTACAGCTATTACAGGTTTATCAGTAAATCTGTATGCAGTTTCCACTTCCCCTATCACATACATTTTTTTTTCCCGTATTTTTTTCATTATATCAGCAGTTTCAGGAATTCCAGGACTTACTACAATTAAATCAGAGTCCAGTATTTTATTTATGTTATGCGAACCAGCTTCATAATTTATTTCGTTTTGATCAAGGATTTCTTTAAATTCAGGCAAATTTTTATCGGAAATATCACTTAAATAAATACTATTTTCATATTTTTTTAATAAAATTGAGGCAAACACTCCTGATTTACAAATCCCTAAAACACTTATTTTTTTATTTTTAATTTTTTCCGTATGATTCATAATTTTTGAATAAAATCATTTCATAAAATTTCAAAAATAAACCAATTATCTTAGTTTCAATGTGCTTAAACTGAATAATAACAGCATTATCGAAATTATCCAAAATCTTATAATTACTTTTGATTCGTTTAATCCGCACATTTCGAAATGGTGATGTATCGGCGCCATTTTAAAAATACGTTTACCTTCTCCAAACCTGAATTTGGTGTATTTAAAATAAGAAACCTGCAGTATAACCGATAACGCTTCAGCTACAAATACAGCGCCTGAAAATAATAATAAAATCTCGTTTTTTGTTATAATTGATATTAATCCTAC
>JAGOBX010000010.1 GCA_017999075.1 Candidatus Babelota bacterium
TATACGGATATATGAACAGGTGTTTCCTGTCTCCTGAATACGGAAATTCGTTAGTCAGCGTTGTATCTGAAACCGTGTAATACGAATATTTGTATGACACTGCTGTGCCGGGTTGAAGACTGAATGTACGGCTGTAGGTTCTGCTTGTTCCTTCACGCGTCAGTTCATACATTTTCCAGTCTGTATCAGAACTCAGGTTCGCGCTGCTTATATACACTGTATCAAGATTCGGTATTCCGCTCATATCTATTTTGAATGTTACAGCCTGCGGAGACACTGCCATTCCGGCAACTCTATTACTCCAATTTCCTTCTCTAACCTGAACTAA
Organism: Candidatus Babelota bacterium; assembly: GCA_017999075.1. Lineage (GTDB taxonomy): Bacteria > JAGOBX01 > JAGOBX01 > JAGOBX01 > JAGOBX01 > JAGOBX01. Next base: position 329 of record JAGOBX010000010.1, read on the forward strand.
ACTTGTATTTTCACATGCTAATCTGTAATAATAAATTTTCCCTGTAATCAAATTACTATCCATAAAATTTTTTGAACTTAACGGCAATGAAGTTATCAAGCTATATCCGGAATCAATATTAATCGTATCAGCAGATCTATATATTTTTATTTGATTATGAATATAAGTATCCTGCGGCAATGTCCACGATAATAAAACTATTGTTTCAGTTATACAGGAAGATGAAACATTTTCAGGCGGATCAGGTAACCCGCTCCAGACATCATAAAAAGTATCACTATCATTAGGCAACAATATTTTTCTATTTGAATTTGATATATAAGAAGGAATTATTCTATTATCTCCAGATTCATAAACACCATTCAACAAAAATTTATAATTTTGATTTGCAGATGAAGAATATTCAATTATCCAAGTATCAGTTCCGGCAATTTTCTTTAATAACGGTTTATCGGTTTCTTCTCCCCAACCGCACATATCTCCAGTTAATTGAACTTTATACAAATTAGGAGAGTTATTATAATATTCAAATACATATCTATAACTTTGTTCCCAATTTGAAGTACCAATATTGTATTTATATTCTACTTCATTATTTGGTTGTAACGTACAAATATACTGATATTTTCCGTTTGAAATTTTAGTCATCGGATAACTGAAATTCGACCAACCAGTTACATTAGATAACCAGTAAACAGTATCAGAAGAAACAATATTTAAATCAAGGTTAAATCTAAACTGGACAGGCAATTTCGGCATTGCAGCAATAAAATTCGCATATTGAGAAATATTTCCTGCATAATCAATTGAATAAATCCTGTAATAATAAGTATCAGAAGGTATCAAATTTTTATGAATAAAACTATCAATATTTGCATCTAAAACAGCAAGTTGAATCCATGATTCGTTTAATTCAGGAGTTTCTGTATATTCAATCAAAACAGAATCCATATCTTCTATATAGTAAGGTTTATCCCAATTCAGTCTCAACTGACTTTTATCTGTTACTGTCGCAATAAAATTCGAAGGTGCTGATATAGGAGTATCTTCCCAATCCTGTGAAATTATATATTCTGAGGATGCAGGAATTATTGCAGTTCTTCTACTGTCAGTATTTAAAAACCTATCTAAAAACAATAAAGAATTTCCATTTTGAGCGGTTAAATTATTAGGATCATTGACCCATTGATTTGAATTTAACACAAATTTATATTCATATTGTTTATTAGTTAAATTCGCACAACCCCGCCAGTAACCGTCGTTATTTTTTGTAAGGGTCACAAGTTCACCCCAACTGTTCCCTACAGCCATTCCCTCAACTTTTACAGTTCTTAAATTAAAAGTATCAGGATAAACAAATACATAATTAAAATTATTTGAATATTCATATGTATCCTGTCCTGAATAAGAATAATAATATTTATATTGAACTGTTAATCCTGCATTTATTTGAATTGTGCAGCTCCAATAATCAGAAACAGTTTCTTTAATCATATTTTTGGTTTGCCAAATTCCTGTATCATAACCAAGAAAAACTGATGAAACATTAATATTCCCAATTTTAACTCTGAACACCACATTAACTTGAGGTTTAGGAATCGCAGTTATAGAATCAGATTTCAAACTTTCAAGTGAATTCAAGCCATAAGCATCGTATGCGGTAACAGCAAAAAAATAAGTTGAATCATTATTAAGTCCATAAATATTATAACGCATAGAACCGGTAATTCCGGTTTGATTTATTTTGGTCCATGATGTAAATAAAGGACCGGTGCAAATATATACATTAAATCCGCCTCCATTAACTACATCAAGCCAAGATGAAGAGGATGCAGGAGTGTCCCATGTTAAAATTACCTGATTATTATCTGAATATGCGCGTAAATTCACTGGAGCGGCAGGAGTATCAGACCAATTATGAATTATAACAGTATCAGAATTTGGAACAGCTAATGAACGATTATTTATTTCTTCATCTACTCCAAAAACTTTAAACTTATATTCAAATCTTGTTCCAGGTGTTAAATTAAGTTCAATATATTTATATCCTTGAGTATCTGTATATATTATATCCGTATCTGACCAGGCTCCGCCCGGAGAGAAAAAATCTCCTTTCAAATTTTTAGATACATTTGACCATGTATCAGCAACATCTGCAAATGATATACCTGTATAAATCAGAGATAAAATTATTTTGAATATTATCAAACAAAATAATTTTCGTTTTAAAATCATAAAAAAATCTCTCAGAATAATTTTAAATTATAACCTAATTCTCACTACTTTCCCCGGATAGCGAAGTATTCCCATTTTATTTTTTTCATCTGCCGGAGTTAAATATACTACATTACTATTTTTTTCGACATAATCGTAATCAAATCCGTCAACTTTCAAAATAACTTTTACCGGAGGATTCATTATAGCCGAATCAGATTCTGACCAATCACTTATTCCCTGACTAAATACCGATGTAGTATCATAGGCATCATAACAAACTATTACATACCAATACCACCAATCAGGATTAAGTCCGCTATCAAGATATGTGTATTCATTACCGGCAACTGTTGCTAAAACAGTATATTGACTAGTATCATTATTTATATATCTCAATATTTTATATGAACCTCCAGCAATGACATCAGCCGCTTTTTTTTCTTCCTGACCCGAACCCCAATATCCGTAAGGAACTCCCCAATTTAATCTTACAGCAGTAGTATTTACTGCTGTAGCTGTAAGTTGAGAAACAACTCCTGGTTTATCTGAAAAATTATTAAATACATAAAAAGTTTCACCTTCATTCAACCAGGTCGGTACAGAAATAACTCTTCTTGCATTATCGCTACGTTCTCCAACTCCCGCGAAATAGCAAGGATTCGGAGTAACAGTATCCCAATTTGTTTTAGGAATTGAAGGGTCTGTTCCGCAATTTATAAACCCTCCATTTGGAACACAATCCCAATATGTTTTATATGCCTGTAATCCTGCAGGAGGATTTGCTTCAGTTTTTGCAAAAAACATATAATTATAGACTGCTCCTGGAGTCAAATCAAGTTTTATCTGATATGACCCATCTCCAACAGGACTCATTTCCATTGCTCCATTTGTAACAATTGCATTATCAATTGTTTCCCATGATTCTTTATTAGTTCCCACATTTAATGCAATATATTTTTTTACAGAACCCCATGTATCTGATACTGAATTTGAAAAAGCCGGTTTTACCCCTATTGATAAAACAATTATAATAATTAAACAAATCATAGTTTGTTTTAACATATTATAAACCCTCATCCAACGAAATTTTAAACAAATAATTTTATTTTTACAAAAAAAATATTTTTGTCATTTATATTTATTAAATAAACTTAATTTTTAAATATTACAGGAACTGTATTTCTTGGAGTTACTTCTTTGACATCAGAATTAACTCCTTCAAGCTTCAAATCACCTGAATCTACAGGCCTTACAAAATAAAAGTATTTAGTTCCATTATTCAAATTTTCAATTTTATAAAATGCAGTTGTTATTACCGTACTATTAACTTTTGAATCGCTGCCATCAGCATTTTGCAAATACACATTATATCCTAATAAATCCTGATCCGAAGTGTTTTTATTCCAATATAAATATGCCGATTTATTACCCGGCAATACTGTAAATCCTTCAACTTTCTGAGGTTGTTCCTGCCAATCATCATTATATATTTTTTCTAAAACATCAGGAACCGTTAATTCTCTGTTTTTTGATACAGTAATAAAATCTCGTTCAGACAAAGATCTGGTGTTATAACCATATTTATATAAAATTTGTTCTCCTACAACTAAATCAGTAATAAATTTATAAGTTGTCGAAGTATCAAATGTCATTTGAACTCCAGGATTCCAACCTATAAACGGTATATTTGAAATATATTGAACATTAACCGGATTAATCGTTCCTATATCCATTTTGAATGTCAATCTTGCAAGTTTTACAGTTATAGAATCAGACCCTTCACTTTCATTTAACACATCGTCCAAAGCTGTTATTCTATAATAATACCTTATTCCTGGAACTGCCGTAACATCTTCATATACAGGAAAAAACGAAGGTGTAATCAAAACACTGTTTATCTTTTTATTTTGAGATAAAATAAAATTCGGAACAGTATCGCGATAAACGTTATATCCGGCGAAATCTCCTTCACTGTTATAGTCCCACGACAACAATACCTTTCCCAAACCATTTCCCTGGGCTCTTATATTTTTGGGTTTCAAAGGAGCAATATTATCAGTTGATTCTGTAGGAATTACTGAAACTGATAAAGAATAATCGCTAATATTATCTGATTTATCAACAGCTTTTAATTTATAATAATAAGTCAATCCGTTTGAAACATTATTATCAATATAATTTATTATATTTTTATTTGCATTTGTAACCCAGTAATAATTTGTTCCATCAACACTTTTCCAAATTTCATAGTGATCAACATCAGCTTCTTTATTTAAACTCCAGCCGAGTTTTACGCTATTATTTTTACCTACTGCGCTTAAATTAATTGGAGCTTGAGGAGCAACATCACCAGATACCATCCATTTTTTTACAACTTTCTGAGTCCAATCAGGCGAATCAATTATTTTCAATTCTCTTGCATTTTCGAATGTGAAAGTCCTAAAACTATATTCATCAAACCATTTTCCGCCATCATATTTACAGATAAACAAGTAATTTATAGTCATAGTAGGATCAAACTCTGAAGTAATTTCATAAATCCCGTTTCCAACATAAGTTAATTCACTCAATGGATCTATATCCGGCATTTTATAACTTTCATTAAAATCATTACGTCCGAGTTCAAAAGTATTGGATTTTATATAAACATTTTCAATATTTGCCAAGCCTGATGAACTCATATCCACTTGAAAAGTAACTTTCACTTTATGTGGAACAACTGTAACCATATTGGAAGGTTCGCTTATATTATCATTAATATCTCTTGCACGCACCCAGTAATAGTATGTGTCTCCTGAATTCAACCCGTCATCAAGATTACTGTCCATATAAGTAGGGTTCAATGTCTCAAAAACAAAATCAGTTTTATTCGGAGGAACAGAAGTTGTCGATCTGTAAATATAATAAGATTCAAAATCAGATTCCGTATTCGCACTCCAATACAATTCTGCTCCTTTACCTCTTGCCAACCCCCTTAATCCTACAGGTGGCGAAGGCGGAATTCCATCGTCTCGTTCAAGAATTATATCTCCTGAAGCAGTTAGCCACGGATAGAACTTCCATGCAACATTATAAATTTTATACCCCTGTTTAAAAACCTTTACATTATATTCGTGGAATCCTTCCCACCCCTCAATAAATATCCTATCTATCGAGCATGCTCCTGTAGAGCCGCTTGATCTTGTCCAACAGCTTTTATTTCCTACAGATACTATCGCATTATCTATAGCATTCCCATTTTGATCTTTAATGTTTACAGACAGAGTTGCTAAAGAAAATCCGTCTTTCACTAAAAAACGCGCATAATTTGAAGGTACCAGAACATCAAAATTTCCGGTTCCAGGAGTATATTCATTCAAACTAAACCAGTCTCTGTAATATGTTCCTGAATGAGGTACACTATGAACCCATTTATCTCCATCAGAATTATTTATTATACAAATAACTTCTCTACCATCTCCTGTTCTTGTATAAATAAGCGCGCCATCATTATCATAAAGAGCCCGAGAACTATAATCATAATGCATCCACCACATTATTTCACGCGCCATCATAGCCATTTTAACCGAGCCGTCTATTGCTCCGGTAGCACCAGGGTTATTTTTATATTTATACCAGTCATATTCCCACCATGGAAACTGTCTCGTAACTCCCATTTCACCTGTGCTTCCAGTAGATGCGAATCCCGGATAAGTAACTTCTTTTCCGCCTGACATTACGCGTTCATCACCATAAAAAATCACAGGAGGCCCAACATGAGCTGCAAGCAACATCATCAATGTCTGCATATTGCCAGGCGCATAATCTGATTTATAATAAGCTCCTGTCCAATCTCCGCCTATATCGTGGTAAGTTCTGCTATGGTCATGATTATTATAAAAACCTGTCATCAAGGCTCTGCCGTAAGTTGAAGCAAGTCCTTCCAAAGTACTTTTGTAATTTGTTGAACTCGTATTTCCTCCTGCCCATGATTTTGTAGGATATGCAAAAGGAAAATCTAACATTCCATGCAATCGAGTTCCGTCAGCGCAAAAAGCTGCGCATTCTCCTGCATCTCCAGGAACTTCTCCGAATGTGTATAAATCCGGAGCGAATTTATCACAATAATTTCTTGTATATACAAAAAACGGCAATCCCTGAACCAATGGATCAGGATAAAATTTCGGATTGTCAACTCTGAAAAAATCTGTTCCTAATCCCCATAAATGGTGTGCATGATCAACATAAAACTGCCGAACATTAGCAAGATACTGTAAAATACGCCTGCCTCCGAACCTGTCGCCAAAATACATTTTAGGATTCTTTTGAATAGTGCCGCCTGAAGTTTCATTTCCATAAATTTGTCCAGGTACCCAGTCAATTCCTACTCTTATATTTCTTCTTCTTGCTTCTTTTATTAAGCGTACATAATCATCCCAGCCTTTAAATTTATTCCAGTTTTCACGTACAAAACTCCCTTGAACCTTATACAAATCATGCTGGTTATATCCCCAAGCTCCTCCGCCGAAATCGAATATAGGGCTCATATATAATCCGGTTATAGCATGTTCATTAAAATATTCCAGCTTTTGAATCAACCCGTCAAAATCTCCGCCTGACATACTGCTGTCCATAGGTTTATTGTTTCCATATCCATCCCAGAACCTATCCACAAAAACATTATAAAAAATATAACTTCTCGCGGAAAACGGCGGATATCCAGAACCTGACGGAGGTCTTGAAGTATAAACTGTTGTTTCTCCTGAAATAGATGAAACAAAATTTTCCGAATCAAATCTCACATTTAAATAATATTCAACAACCTGATTTCCCACTTCCCACCAGCATAACGGCTGATTATCTACACTGTCAACAGCATTAGGTGTTCCTGCATTCCATTGACCTACCGCATCATTATTTCCCCAAAACAATACCGGAGTAAACTTAGCTGATGCTGAAGTTATTGAATTTATTCCTCCTATATATTCAAGGGGAACGGAAAATTCTATAGATTTATCAGAAACATTTTTTTTCAAAACTCCAAGTCCGATTTGAGAATATTCAGTGTTCAAAACTTTCACATACCCGTTATCAGTATTAGTAACAGCTGAAATTAAATAATTCCATGCAGCAGCCTGGGAAGTCATAACATCCTCTGAGCTTACATTTCTCCCAATAAAATATCTATTTGATGAATTATCATTAATTGAAACTGGAATCTGCAAATATTTTTGATGATCATCACTCCATCCCGTAAGTTTTAATTTAAAATACATATTATATTTATCAGCAGCTATATGTAATTCCTGCATATCAAGATATTCATATTGAGGAGATTTATCAGTTCTCTGATCGCTTGTACTATCGGACCAAACAGCTTCATAATAAGTATCTCCGATGTAATAGGATTTATTTTTACCCCAAACACCGGAAGTATCAGATGACCAATCATTCATGTTTCCGTCAATTTGTTTCAAAGTTAAATAAATACCATCCGAAGGAACGCTCCAATTACTCCAATTTTGAGGAGTATCTGTATCTCCAGCTTTTATTCGTGCAAAATAAGATTTTCCACGAGTCAACTTATAGTAATCCGAACTTTTTATAGTATAATAAGTCGTGCATCCGTAGTCATTTCCATAAATAGTATCAGCAATAATTATATTTGAGAGATTAAAATTTTCCGAATTAGAAATTTCAATAACATAATTTTTTATTTTCCATCCGCCAGAATGATAGGCAGGCGCCCATGAAAAATTAATATTTTTTTCTACAACCTGTTCTCCTTGAGACCTGCTATAATGATCTATATTATTTATATCCAGAGGTTTGCCAACTGTTATAGACGGAACTCCAGCGGTTTGGAAATGAATTATTAAAGAATCAGATAATGTGCCACGGCAATCGCGACTCCGTAACCTATAATAATAATGCGTTAATGAATTCAAACTTTCAGGTAAAATATATGTTAAACTGTCTGATTTTAAATTCACGCTGTATAAAACAGAATTCATATTAAAATATGTATCTGTAGAAAGTTCAAATAAATATGATGTTACTGTATCTCCTGGGTCGATATCTGTTCCTGAATTCCATTTAAATTCTATAGCATTAAAAATTTGAACAATAGAATCCTGCTGCGGTGATAATGCTGCTGGAATAGAAGGCTGAGTATTATTTAAAAATCCTGATGAATTATAAGGAAGTTTAACCCAGAAATCTGCAGTTCCATCTTCCAAATCTTCCTGATAAGAAGAATAATTATTATATTTGTCATTATTATTATTTCCCAATCCTGCAATTGAAATATTATCTATTGCATCAATCCCAACCAAATCCACAGTAGAATTAATTTCAGAAGCGAGTCCAAGTTGATTTTTAAATAATGCAACTGAAATTATTATATTCCCGCTGCCTGTAAATCCAAGTTCTGTTCTGTCTGCTGAAAATTCTATAATATTTGAAACAGTATCTATTGATAATTCCAATGTATTCAAAATTCCACAATTTATTCCATCAGTCCATTCAACAACCGGAGAATCATATTCATAATTATGAATTATTAATTGTTTTTCCCAATATGGTTTATAATTTACATATTTGTTGCCTATATAAGTTCTACCATCATCTCCTATAACGCTGTTTCCATTTCCAGAAATTAAATCAGTATCAAAACATATTGATACATTGGGATAATTATTGTTGGTAATATCTCTTAACGACATTCTGAAATAAAACTTTATTGAATCAATTTTTAATCTCAATTCATTTATATCAAAATTTGAAGACTGGGATATTATCGTTCTTTCATCATTTGTTTTATCAAGCCAAATCCATTCGGAATCAGATAAAACCGCTGAATTTATTAAAACAGGAGGGTCTATTTTCCATCTGTCTGTTATTTTAATAGCAGAACTGATTATAGAATTAGAATATCCAGAATTACTGTCCATTACTGACAATTTACAATACCACACATCGTTTTCATTAGTCGAATCGGAACTAATAACTGATTGATACGGTGGTATTAAATCAGTTTCAGTTAAAATTAAACTATTATTTTTATACCATTCAAAAATATATGTGAGCAAATCACTATCAATATCTTCAGAACCATAGCCTGCAGCAATGATATTATCAGAATTTTTAGGTAATTCCGGAGAAATTGAAATTACCGGATTCGATGGGAGAGAATTTATTATTGAAAATTTAAACGCATTTGTTTTTGCTGTATTTAAAGAAGTTGTAGAATAACTTAAAGTATCAGTTCCATAAATATAATTTTTAATTGAACTTTCAATTTCAAAATAATAATTCACATTACATAACCTGTTAAAATAAGGTATAACTGCCTGATAGTATTTTTCATTCCCGGATGTGTAAGATAAAACCATTGTCAGCGAATTTTGTGAATTCCAGTTATCTGCTGAATATATAAGTTTTACAGGAGTCCCTGAACCTATATTTATTGTTTTCAAAATCAATGTTATATTATTATTACTGTAAATTACCGAAGGCTGACGCATTAGCCCTTGACCGCTGACAGGTTCTTGAGAAGGAATATGGGTAACTGTAGTCATCGTATGTTCTTGAACTCTATAAAATTTTGCTTTCGTCGCATCTATCACGCTGAGAGTTCCAGCCCAATCACTCACAGGATAACCTGCTGTTCCATCATAATAATACGGACCAATATCATTAATCCCATAATTTTTTTCCTGATGTCTGCCGTAATAAATAACTCCAACTTTATCTCCTACATTTATTCCAAGCGATGTCAGAGGTATTTTGATTTCTCCCCAGTTTCCGTTTACTGAAACTTTATAATCAATTCCATTAACCAAACCTGTTCCTGCGCTCCAATTAGTTCCATTTTTACCATATAAATAAAAACCGCCAAAATCATTATTGGCGTATGAAATCCATCCTGTTATCCAGTAATCAGGCGAATAATGAATTACTCTTGTTGTACGTTTTCCTTCCGAATTATCAGATCCCCAAGGATCATGCGATATTCCGTCAGGATAAGTATCAGTAAATAATATAAAACCGTAATTTGCAGATTTTTCCGAACCATCAACATCTTTATCATAATGATCCCCTACAGCTTCCCATCCAATATATAAATTGTTCACATCATTCGTAATATACACATCTCGACAAAGTCCTTCAGTTAATACCTTTCCATCGTCTGCAGTCAGACTTCCAGGAAGTTTTCCTGCATTTGTTCCATCAATTAAAGGACTATCTCCCCAACCCGGATCTTTTGTAGCATCTATGGTAGGTGTAAAAGGCAAAGCTATAGTATCAACAGACAATGCTATATTTTCAGTATTTTTGGTATAAATTTTATTATTCCATTCTAATATTGAATTAACATCATTGTATTCAAAATATGAAGTCAAATTAATAGAGGTTATACCTCCTGCATCAGAATAAGTTATATTATTCGAATTAGGACTAACTCCCCACAGCCAGTTGGTTGTTCCATTTACAGCTGTAAATAAAATCCTCATTCTTGACGGATTCCCCAAATCTGTTCTCGGCAATCTGATTTCTACTCCGCCTCCAGAAACATACCTTGCTCCTGAACCCGTAAAATTAGATGTTACCCATGAACCGCTCTCCCACCGCTTCAAATTTACTGCATTAGCACTTGAATTAGTATTATAAATTAAAACATAATCAGAATTAAAAGGCAGGTTATGCTGAATTCCGTTTATACTGGCAGCAAGATTAATTCCGTTATTAGTAGTATAATAATCAGTATCAATAAAAATATATACGCTGTCATTGTCAAATACTGTTCCTTTATTCATTCCAAAATAAATGTAATTAGCATCCCATAAAATCCTAAAATCATCAGGTTTTATTAATCCGTATGCAGGTAAAACAGAATTTGCAGGCCATTCTCCCCATACAAATTTACCGTCTAAATTTATTGATGCAACAAATTGACGAACATAAAATATTCCGCTGTCAGACCATTCGCTGGATGAATCAAAAGAATCCCATACTTTTATTCTCCAGCAATAAGTTTCATCGTCCTGCAATATAAAAGGAGTGGAATATTGATATGCATTCATTATTATTGTTGTTTCAAATATAACTGAAGACATAGCTATATTTGTATCAATTTGTATCATTATTTGTTTTTGTCTGTCCCCAGCGTCAGGGTCTGAAAATGTCCATTGCAATGTATAATTATTATAATCAATTGTTTGATTAGATACAGGCGATATTAAAGCTGGTTTGTTAGGTTTTGAATTACTGAACACCGAATCTTCAAGAACCGGAGTGTCTCCCTGTCTCATATATATATTGAAATATGTTGTATTATAAGAATCTTTTATTACAGCTATTGTATATGTGTCTTCAAAAAAATATGAAAATTTAACATAACCGTTAACATCGGTCATCATATAAAATGTATCACAACTCGGAGATTTAATTTGAACATAAGCTTCAGAAAAACCTAAATCTCCGCGTTTTATTCTGAATGAGGCATCACTTATAATTTTGTTATGACCTTTGTGAATTAGTATCATTGCCTGATGCGGCTGTAATGTTAAATTTAATATTCCTGCTGAAACAGTATAACTTGAAGTATCAACATACGAAGCATCATTTGTCAAAAACACATTTTGAAAAATATCTCCATTAGCAGCAAAACTGCCCACAGGGATATTTATTGTTTTTTGTTCAGATGCATTGTTATTCCATACGTATAAAACATTCGTTTCACCAGCATTACCTTTTCTGACAAATGCCATAGGTTCAGAATATTCGCCGTTATACAAATATTCTATTGATCCGGTTCTTAAAGATTTATAATATCTTCTCAGAAATCCCATCAATTTATACATTTTATTTATATTTCCGCCGATTGATTCAGTATAATAATTGTTTAAAAAATTTTCATAAGACGCGCGCTGACCTCCATCGTCATAATTCGGCCGGCCTGACGCTGTTCCATACATTCCTATTTCATCGCCGTTATAAACCATTGGAATTTGAGTCCAGGCCCAGCCGAATGTCATAGCTCCGCGGAATGCGCCTACAGCATCTGAATTTATCGAGAAACAATCTGTAAGAAACCTGGATCTGTCGTGATTAGTAAGCCAGTACACCATCTTGGCTCCGCCGAACTCTGTACCGGAATAAGTATAATTAGTCACACAAGCATCTTCCAATGTCTTGGCTCCAAACAAATATTGACTATTCCCAACATTAACACGGTTGCCGTATAAAAAATCTGTTCCATTAGTCCATTTTCTCATAAAATACCGTTTTATTGCGCCTTGATTTTCTTTTTCATTACTGCCCTGCAAGTCTGTCAATGTATGTGCAAATGCTCCGTCAAGTCGTCCTTTAGCAAGATACCATCTGGATTCCCAAGGTCCGTCATTCCACAAAATTATCTCGCCTATAGTTAAAAATTCAGGATTATGTTTTTTTAATTCTGTGTTGAACCATCCCCAGAATCCCGGGGGATCAAACTGGTCTGCATCACGTTCTCCAAAAAAAGTAGCAACATCAAATCTCATACCATCAAGTCCTTTGTCAGACCAGTATTTTGCCTGTTCTAACAAATATGCATTCAATTCTCCATTTTGATGATTTACCGGAAGTAATCCAAATGATTCATAATTATTATAATACTGGCTTCCAAACCAGTGTATATCAAACCAGCCTCTATTTATATAATAATCATTATATGAACCATCAATGTTTTTAAATAACGGATGGTTCCAAGACCAGTATGCAGGATGATCAAGCATTATTTTAATATTATTTTTATGCGCCACTTCTATCAATTCGCTCATTGCAGTCCAGCCGCCAACGCCTTTTCTTACATCAAACAAATCTACAGGGTCAAATCCGAGCCATCCTGAATTATCTGGAAGAGTCGTGTCAGGTTCATTGCATGGATATATAGGACTCAAATATAAGCAATTTACTCCTAAATTCTGAAAATAATTTTCTTTGATTTTTTTTATAATACCTTGTAAATCTCCGCCTGCTGAAGATATGCCTCCTGTTTGTCCCATTGTGTTGTTAGTTTTTTCTCCATCAACAAATTGCGGAACTAACACATTATATATTATAGCATCATTAGCCCATGATGTTTTTCCACTCGGATCAAATGATTGAGTTATTGTCAAAGCAATTGTAGAATCAATTGAATTAAATCCTGATTGGCGGGGTTCAGAATAAGTCAATGTCAAATTTCCTGACGAAGTAAAATATAAAGTGGCTGTATATTCTCCTTTTGATAATGTTATTGTAGTAGGATTAACGCTGCCGTTTGAAGAAGACAAACTCAATGTTCCGTTATACCCTGTTAATATTTCTCCTTTTCCATTTTTAGCAGTAAACTTTATTTTTTCAGGAGAAGTGGAAATCAGTTCCGAACTTACTTGAGCCAATAATAAATCATTTGAACTGTTGAATACTGCTGTATCCGTCAATTCATTAAATACATAAAAATCCGTTATGGTTAGAGGACTTGAAACAGATAAGTCTCCTATACTGTTTGTAGCGGGAAAAGCCCTCCATACATAACTGCTCGTTCCATTATTAAATATTACAGCCATTCCTATATTAACCTGATTGGAACTTGATAATATAATTGTTTTTGGAATTCTTAACAAAGATTCAGTTGTTCCTGCATAATATAAACATGTATCTATATTTATTGCTCCTGACAGATTATAATTAGCATCAACTTTATCTAACAATAATTTACGATTAATGCCTCTAAATGATACTGCGGCTTCAGGTAAAAATGCTCCATTAAATCTTAAATTGTAATATGGAGTCAATAGGCAATTTGCGCCAGAAGCAGAACCAGGCGTATTGTCAAAAATTATAAATATACTGTCAGTAGACATATCAACGCCTTTAAAACCGAAATAAAAATATGAATTATCCCAATCAACATATAATTTATGGGTATTAGTTGAATTATATTCAACCAAATTATTTTCTGAAAATTCAGATAAATTTCCTGATAAAATATTTATTTCATCATAATAAATATAAAATGTGCCGGCATCAGATATCATACCGTTTTCATTTTTGATATAAACAAATATTTTGTTGTTACCAGTAACAAATGTAAATCCTGACGGAATCTGCCAGTTTGTCGAATAATAAGGATATGATACATTGGCGAAAATATATTTCGTATCAGTTCCAGTTTCATTAGTAATCCATGCATCAGTAATTTTTGAACTTGTATCGTAAAAATCTATATTTATTATATTTCCCATATCTGCCTGCGAAGAATGAAACACATAACTATCATCATTTACTATTATATACGGTTTACTTATTCCTTTATAAAAAGTATATGTTAATGTCTTCAAAATTCCCGAATCATTGTAAACATGAAAAATAATATAATGCTGTATTGGAGCGTCTGCAATATTATTCCACGAATCTGCCGTAAAATTAAATTGAACATTCAATATTGTATCATTTGAATTCTGAAATAAATAATTTGCATTTCCTTGAATTACAGTAGTATCTATCAATAAAAAACAAGAATCTAAGCCTGATGTGGCTTCACAGTTTAATGTCAAATTCCAAATATATGTATCATATCCTGAACCTGATGTCTTGCCTGTAGTCGAAACATTAAAAACTTCTCCTCCTATACGTACTTCTGTTTCTCCAAAAATATTATTATCTGATAATGACCTTACAGCCGCTTTGTAATATCCGGGTTCTCCTGATAATATATATGTTTGTATAGAACCTGTATTCGAATTCGTTATTGAACCTATAGACTTTGATAATTGAACATATGGGGTCAAAGTTATATTTATGCTGTCAGTAACATTATTTATTAGCCTGTTAAACCCGTCTTTTGATGAATATGATACTGTAAAAGTTTCATTAGTTTGAAAAAATGAAGGGCTAACCGAAACATCATATTTATAGTGTTTAGCGTAATCAGGAGAAATTGTATCGCTTAAATTCGGATAATAATAATAATTAGTTAATGTCACTGAATTATCTGTGTTCGGAGCCGGATTTTGTTTTGGAAAAGAATTGAAAATATTTTTTCCAGTTTCCCATTGATGAATAACCACAACAGCCATGGTGTCAGGTTTCCCATAAAATTGATCCCAGCCAATTCTATATTCTGTATTCGAATTTCCAGACCATCCTCCATATAATTCCATATTCAGATAAGCCTGAGCCTGCCACACAGTACCATTAAATGCATGAAATTCAAAACCTCCATTTGCCATTGTTCCATTTTCAAAACATAATACAAACTGAGATTTTACAGGCAAAATATGTGTTCCATATCCGCTCCAGTCTATTGTGGAATTTGTAGCAGAAGGAACAGGATTTGACGTTGAAAAATATACAAAAACATCTGCTCCTCCAGCATCAGAGGTTAATTCTGTATTGGAATATCCTAAATATAATGAAGTATCGTCCCATGTTAAATAGAAACCTTTGCTGTTTCGCGTTTCTATCAATTCATCAGTTTGCCAGTCTGAAAGTGAACCATCAACGGTTATTGCTTCTTTCTTTACTGTTATATAATTTGAAACATAGTTTCCCGCATAATTTTCACATCTTATCTCAATAAAATTTTCCGAATTATCAGATAAGCTTTCATAACCCTGAGTTATAAACCAGTCAGCAGTATAACTTGACGATGCGCCCTCAAATACAGTAAACCAGTTTGAACCGATTCTGTATTTTATTTTTTTTATCAAACTCGATGTGTCGCTAAAATCAACATTGATTTTTACTGAATTAGATTTCATTACATAATATGAATCATTCAATATTATCATTGGAACATTAGTGTCATATACAACATATATAACTCCTGTATTGACTCCATTCCCAACTTTTACAGTGTTATTTTTTACAGACAAATTTAAAATATATGACCAGGTATCATTTCCATCTGAATCTTTATTTACAAGAGTTTCATTCAATAAAATATATACACTGTCTCCAGTTTTATTAACTCCAGTTATAACTAAATTCGAAACACTCACGTAAGAAGTTTCATTGTTGTTAACAGGCGATACTATTGTAGGAGTATCTTGAGTCTGTATATAATAACTGAATGGGATAACATCTAATTCACTTGTTTTCCTTCCATTTAAACCAAGATACGTCGCAGGTTTTGAGTCCTGAACTATTTTAAAAATATATTTAATAGTTAATCCTGATACTTTCGGAGTCATATAACCAATCCAAACATCAGAGTTAACAAGCCCGGTATCTCCTTCCCAAACAAAAGAAATATTCGAACTTGAAGTTGTAGGAAACGTCCCGTCAGTAGTGTAATATGCAGTAATATTCCCGCCAGATTGTTTATTGGTAATCAATCTTAAAGATACGTAATCCGAATATGATATTGCCGGATACGGATAAATATACGGCTTAGTTCCATCGTTGTATCCTGAAACATTTTGATTTTGAATATGAACAGCATTAATCATTTTTCCTGTCTGAGGAGAAACAGTATCAGCAAAATTTTCAAAATAATAATAATCTGTTAATGTAACATTAGTCAAACCTGACGCTGGATTTCCGGACGGATAAGAATTATATATATTGCTTGAACCATCGTATTGATGTATTGCTGTTACCTTCATCCATGATGGTTTACCTCCGATTGAACTCCAATTTATTCTGAATTCAGTAACTTTGTTTCCTGCCCAGCCCCCATATATTTCGGCATTTACAGAATTTCCAGCAGCTTGCCATGTTCCGTTTATATTTTTTTGAAACCTGTCATTAACCCAGTCCCCATCTTCAGCACATAAAACATAATTTGCTCCAAATGGCAATGTATGAGTTCCACCACCACCCCAATTTATTGTTGTTCTGCTGCTGTCATTTTGAGAGGAAGTTGATACCTGTAAATATACAAACAAATCCGCGGTTCCTAAATCAACATCAGTTCCCGAATATGCTAAATATAAAGAAGTATCATCCCATGCAACATAAAATGAATTATTCAATCTCGTTTCCAGCAATTCATCTGTCTGAAAATCAGTTACAGAACCATTTACATATATAGTCTCAACCGCTACATTAATTGCAGCTGAAGAATAATTAGAATAATTATCTATTGCTGTTACAAACAATTTATTATTACCGCGCTGTAAATACTGAAAAATCGATGAACCAATCTCCCAGTTTGCTGTATATGTTGTTCCTATTGAACTTAATACAGATTCAGTGTTTGTCCCGTTTGACAAATATACAGTTTCTATTCCCGTATTATCAGTAAAATCTATATCTATCAATTTTCCATATACTGACGAACTAATAGATTTTATTGTATAACTGTCATCGTTGACTGTTATTACTGGAGGCTGGTTGTCAGCCGAAGTTATTATAAATGTGTCTACTGACGAATATGATCCCCAGTTTCCAAACACATCTTTACCTCTTATTTTTATATACCATGTATCTTGACTTAAATATCCTGTGTCCGGTATTGTAAGAGCAGATACTGTGCTGTAATACGTATCCGCATTTGAAAAGCCTGAATTTGTATCTATTAGTATTTCATATAAACTTATTCCGAATGAATCTGTAAAATCACTGAAATCAATTGCAGGAGTGCTGTCAACCATATCCATTATGTTTACGGACGATGGCATTGGCCCCATTGTATCGCTGAACACATAAATTTTTGATGTTTCAGAATATGTTGATGTACTGGAATTATATTGTAAAACCGAAATCGTGTTCGTGTTGTTTGCAATCAAATTGTTTACTGACAAACTCCATGCCGTATTCCCATCAGTATCACTGCTGACCTGTACTCCGTTCAAATATAAATATACTGTGCATCCGTTTGTATTTGTTCCTGTTAATGTTACTGATGACGAAGACGTATCGTACCCGTTGTTTTCCGACACAGGATTTACTACTGTTACTTTTGGTAAAGATGTCACTTCATATTTAAAATCATCCAGATTATTTTCATTATCTGCTACTACCCAATTCCCGTAATTTACAGCGTTTCCCACAAAACCGCCCAATGTTCTTCCTGACAAATATACTGTGTTCCCTCCATCTCCGCATTCAAACCTGTAATACAAATTACCTGTATCGCTTCTTCCAGGCAGCGCAGTTGACCAATAATCATAATCTCCGAAAGAAAACTGTTTTGTCAAATTGTATTTATATTCAGCTCCCCACCATACCCGGCAAACTACTCCTGTCAAATCATTTTTATATGATCTCACAGTTACTGTGCACGCCTGATTTGTCATTACTGAAGCTGCATATAAATAATTGTAGCTCTGGACTGTAACCTGAACTAATGTGTCATGTTTCAATCCTGACCATTCTACATTACCGTTAGCTGAAGCTGTCATTGTAAAAGAATCGTTTCCTGATGTCCAATTACTCCAGTCTCTTCCGTCTGAAACTCTGACACGCCAGTAAACTCCGCCTCGTATATTTCCTAAATCAGTATCATAATTAGTTGAACTTGTTGCCGCAGCATATGATGCAAGCGGACTTGTGAAAATTGATGTTGTTGAATATTCTATATTTACGTATTGCTGGGCATTACTTGCATTCGAATCGCTGAATGTCCATTTGAATCTTACTATTCCGCTTGTCTCACAGTTTACCGGAGTATCTATATATACAACAGGCGCTATGTTAGGAGATAATGGCGGAATTGTATCATATAATGAAGAAAAATATATTGAATCGCTTTGTAATGCAGACGCGCCTTCTGTGTTTGATACAGGTAACGTGGCCCATGTCCAGCCATTTGCGCCATCTCCTGTAGGATCAACTATCCACATACACAATCCTAACCTGTCAGACGGTTCAAAATCTGTTCCGAATATTGAACGTGGTATTATTATTTCTGTAAATTTATGGGATGCATCCCACGACAAATATGTGCGTACTGTATCTGATAAATTTGTCCAGCTCCATTCAGTTCCTGTCCATCTTATCAATGAATGTTCCCATTCATTTCCTATATTATTTCTTATGCGGATACAATATTCCGGTTTAAAACTTCCTGTAAACCTTGTTCTTCCAGCTTGATCACCGGGATTTGTAAAACTGTCTCCACCTGAACCGTTAAACGTAGAATCAAATCCAAACCAGATAACCTGTTTATTATCAACTCCAGAATATAATTCAACATTATCTATTCCTGCATAAAAAGATGTATCGTCCCAACTGAAATAAAATACTACATTGTCTCCTTCTGTCAAATCAGTATCTATTACTTCATCTGACTGCCAGTCTGATGAAACACCGTCTAAACTCATTGTCTCGCATCTTATATTTATATATGAATTTGAAGAATTCCCTGCATTATCTATTACTGTTAAATTTATTCTATTGTTAGAATTCCTCGTTAACGAATTATATATTGAAACTGGCATATTCCAGTTTTCTGTTATGCTCGTTACTCCGCCGCTATGTAAAACTTCCGTGTTTGCATTTAAATTAATATATACCGTATCTATTCCCGTATTATCGCTGAAATCTGCATCAAACGATTTTCCGATATAATTTACTCCCTCGGATTTTATTGTATAACTGTCATCGTTGACTGTTATTACCGGAGGCTGGTTGTCAGCCGAAGTTATTATAAATGTGTCTATTGAAGAATATGATCCCCAGTTTCCAAACACATCTTTACCTCTTATTTTTATATACCATGTATCTTGACTTAAATATCCTGTGTCCGGTATTGTAAGAGCAGATACTGTGCTGTAATACGTATCCGCATTTG
>JAGOBX010000373.1 GCA_017999075.1 Candidatus Babelota bacterium
ATGGGGCCTCTTGAAGATATATTATCAATGATTCCAGGTTTTTCTCAGATAAAAGAATTAAAAACCATGATGCCTGGAGAAAAAGATCTGAAAAAAATCGAATGTATGATTCAATCAATGACTATTGAAGAAAGAGAAAACCCTAAAATAATAAATGGTCCGAGAAAAATAAGAATATCAAAAGGAAGCGGTACTGATGTAACAGATATAAATCAACTGTTAAAACAATTCGAGCAATCCCAGAAAATGGTAAAACAAATGTCTAAATTTTCTAAATTCGGCATGCCAGGAGGAATGAATATTAACAATTTTCCTGGTATGAGCGGATTGCCGAAATTTTAAAAAATTGTGAAGGAGGTGATATTTAATTGGCGACAAAAATGCGTTTAACAAGAATGGGTAAAAAAAAACAACCGTTTTACAGAATAGTCGTAATGGAAGACGATTCTCCACGCGACAGCAAATATATTGATCTGATCGGTTGGTATAACCCAATGAAAGAAAACAAAGTTTCGATTGACGAATCTAAAGCGTTAAAATGGCTTAAAACAGGGGCTAAACCTACGGGTACTGTTCGCAACCTGTTATCTACAAGCGGACTGCTTAAAAAATTCGCCGAATCAAAATCAAATTCAAAATCGAATGATTAAATGTAATCTTTTATCTTTTTGAATCTGGTATTATTGTTCTTCTTATCTAACATTATTTTATTTGATTTTTTTGGAGGAGTTTTATGGAAGATTTTATTATTTCAATAGTAAAAAAATTGGTTGACAATCCTCAAGATGTCAGCGTTCGCGAAATTCAAGGCGAAAAAACTATAATTTATGAACTTAAAGTTAATCAGTCCGACTTAGGTAAAGTAATCGGCAAACACGGCAGAATTATCAGTGCAATCAGAACAATTCTGAAAGCAGCGTCAGCAAAATCCGAAAACAGAATTATGCTTGAAGTATTGGATTGATGAAAGATAAAGATGATTATATTATCATCGGAAAAATACTTAAACCCCAGGGACTCAACGGTGAACTGAAAATAATGCCGCTGACTTCGTTCCCTGAACGTTTTAATTTTTTAAAACAGGTTTATATACAAGATACCGAATTTTTTGTTGAAAACGTAAAACATCTTAATAACGGAATTATTTTAAAATTAACCGGTATAAACAATCGCGATGAAGCTGAAAAGTTTCGCGATAAAATGATAGAAACACTTAAATCAGAATCAAAAAAAAAATCTGAAGACGAGTATTTCTATTATGAACTCGAAGGCATGAAAATAGTATCTTCAGAAAACAAGGAAATAGGCGTTGTATCTGAAGTTCTTGATATGCCTGCAAATGCAGTATTAGAAGTGAAAACCCGGGAAAATAAAGAAATTCTGATCCCGTTTGTTAAAGATGTAGTGAAAAAAATCGATATAAAAAGTAATATTATTTATATCGAATTAATAAAAGGACTTGCAGATTAGGCCTGATATGGAAATAGTTTTTTTAACATTAAACCCTGAATTTTTCGGCGGTTTTCTTAAAGAAGGAATATTGGCAAAAGCAATTTCCAAAGGCATAATAAAAGTAACTTTTATTAATTTTCGCGAATTTACGCTTGATAAACACAGTTGTGTTGATGATACGCCTTACGGCGGCGGCAGCGGAATGCTGTTAAAACCGGAACCGATTATCAGGGCATTTGAATCAGTAGAACTTCTTCCTCGCAGAATAACAATAATGCCTGCGCCTGATGGAAAAATTTTTAGTTCAGAGGTATCTGTAAAATTTTCGTATTTTGACCAGATGATTTTTATCTGCGGAAGATATGAAGGAATTGACAGCCGTGTTTCGGATATAATAAATCCGGAACATATAAGCGTTGGTAATTATATTTTATCAAACGGAGAATTGGCTGCTTTAGTTATATTTAATGCGGTAATGCGTAATATTCCAGGAGTTCTCGGTAACAGCGATTCTTTGAAAGAAGAATCTTTTTCAATAAACCGTGATCCGGCAAATGCTTTCGGCAATTTGTCAAAAAAAAATATACGGTACACTGATGAAAAATCCGGGATATACGATTCAGAAAATGAAAATCTGTTGGAATATCCGCAGTATACACGCCCCTATAGTTATAGGGGATTTAAGGTTCCGGATGTTTTACGCGAAGGAAATCATAAACTTATTTCTGAATGGATGATAAATGAATCAGTAAAAAAAACAAAAAAACATAATGTGCTCGCATATTAAAAACTGATTTAACATTTTCTGGAATAAAAATGTTTATAAAATCCTTTATAGAAACGGTGTGAATTATACAATGTACAGGTTGAAGATTGGCAAGGAGGTGAAATATGTCACTGGATTTAATAAAAGTAGTTGATGATCAAAACAAGAAAACAGATATTCCTAATTTGAAAGTAGGAGTAACTGTGCGAGTTCATTTAAAAGTTAAAGAAGGCCAGCGCGAAAGAATTCAGATATTTGAAGGCGTTATAATCGCAATGAAAGGAAAAGGTAAAAATGTCAAAATGATAACTGTCCGACGCGTTAGTTTTGGAGTAGGTGTAGAGCGCATTTTTCCTGTAAATTCAAAAGCGATAAGCAAAATCGAATTTGTCAGAGCCGGAAAAATAAGACGTGCAAAATTGTATTACTTAAGAAAAACTTCAAGTAAAGATTCTAAACTTAAAGAAATCAGAAGTTATAATGAATAATGAAGTATCCTGTTTAAGTTTAAAAGAATTGACTAAAAAGGCGGCGGAATATCATAACGACCCGATTTTTATCGAGTCGTTATGCCGCGATACCAGAACATCTGCGGCGCAATTAGGCCGTCGTCTTTTTAAACAATTGGAATCTGCGCAGTCTGAACTTATTCGTTTAGAAAAAATGCGCGAATATGAAAACCGGTTTCCCGGAAAAATCGTTGCAGGATGCGATGAGGCAGGACGAGGTCCTTTGGCAGGACCTGTAGTTGCATGCGTTGTAATACTTGATTTTAATCAGAATATTCCAGGATTAAATGATTCTAAACAATTGTCTCGTTTAAAAAGAGAACAACTGTATGAAATTATAATATCCAATTGTATTGATTATGGTGTTGGAATAATAGATAATGATACAATTGATGAAATCAATATTCTTCAGGCTACGTATCAGGCGGTTATTTTAGCGTATCAAAAATTAAAAACAAAACCTGATATTTTGTTGACAGACGCATTAAATATAAAAAAATTAAATGTGCATCAAGTGCCTATTATAAAGGGAGATTGTAAAAGTGTAAGTATTTCTGCAGCGTCAATATTGGCAAAAGTTACCAGAGATAAAATAATGAACGAAATTCATAAAGAATTTCCGTTATATAATTTTGATAAAAATAAAGGGTATGGAACAAAAGAACATATAGATTTAATAAAAAAGCGCGGAATAATATCTGCGCACAGAAAAACATTTGTAAAAAATTTTATTGAAATTGACGATAATTATAAATTAAGTTTTTAAGGAGCATATAAAACAATGGATCTAAAAACCCGCGAGAAATTCATTAAAACAGTTATATGGATTATAGTGGTTGCGTTTGTAACTACAATTTTTGCGACATGGGGCGCTCATTATAATCAGCAGCAGCAAAATGATCCGGTAGCTATGGAAGTTGACGGAATAGAAATAACTAAAATAGACTATTTCAATACTTACAATAAAAGACTGGAAGACGCAAAAAAATATTATGATACTGAATTAAGCGATACTGTTGTACTTGAAATAAGAAATTCAGTAGTTGACGAAATGATACAGAATATACTGTTGAAAAAACTTGCGGAAAAATATAATACAACTCCTACTTTAAAAGATATTCAGTCTGGTGTAGCCAGATATTTTATTGATGATAAACGGCAGTTCAATGCACAGGCATTTGAATATTACAAAAAAAATCAGTCTGCAGCGTGGTGGGAACGTCTAGAAAAAGCGGCAAGCGAAGAAATTCTAATTAGTAAAGCTGAATTATTATTAACAGACAAAGTTAAAGTTTCAGATGATGAAATCAAACTTTATTTTTCAGCTTCTTCAGTTCAGGCAAAAGTTCAGCAAATATTTTTAAATCCGTCTTTACTTATTGACACTCCTACAGCCGAAAAATATTATAATGAAAATAAAGAATCTTATATAAAACCTGAAAAACGTTTTGTTAGGCATATTATTATAAGTGAGACAGATTTAAC
>JAGOBX010000374.1 GCA_017999075.1 Candidatus Babelota bacterium
GTATTATAAAAAGGTCATCAATTTTTTCAGGATTAGACGCAACATCAGGCAGCATTGCGTTTAAATCGTCATAAGTTATGGAATTTCCTTTGCTTTTGGCAAATTTGATTAATTCCTTGATACCTGGAATTTTCAGCATACTGCTGTCTTCAAGCTGCGGTTTAATTTTTTTCACCATTTTTAATCAATGCTCCTTAATAAAATATCTATTTCAAAAACTTTCATTTTTTAAAATCAATTTAACAAACAAAAATCCTTAATTCATTTTTCAAACCTGAACTCCCGATGTTTTTTCTTTATGTACAGTTTTAAACCTTTTAAGTTCAAGCTGTTTCTGTAAAAGAAGCGCTGCCTTGTCTGATTCTTCTTGCCCTGATTCTAAACTATTGTTATTTTTCAATTGTTGGAATATTTCATTTGAATCAGACTGTTTCTTTTTCTTTTCATATTGATTTATATAATCATCAATCACTGAATCAATATTTTCTTCCATATAATCAGGAAACCCGGCAGAATCCGGTTTTCCGACCGACAGCCTTGTAATTAATTGCTGAACATCTTTCTGCTCACTGAAATAATCCAATAAAAAACGAGGAGATGCATTTCCAGTCTCAAATATTATTCCAAAAACTATATTCAAAGGTTCATCAAGGTTTTCAAGTTCAATCAATTCTTGAAATTTTTTTATTATTTCCTGATTTCCATTATCAAGCAATATCTTTAATATTTTATATTCAACGGCAGAAAACATATCGCCTAAATTTATATTAATACTTTCAGAAGAAGTATTTTCAAAAAATTTTCTTTCAGACTTTGCTTTTGACAATTTAATATTTTTTTTAACTTCAGAAAACAGCACATTATAATCAACTTCTATTTTTTCCGATAATTTTTTTATAAGTTCGGATAAAATAACATTATCATTTATATGTTTAAAAATATTTATCATTCCTGCTATTATGTTTTTTTTCCCGATTAAAGAATTCGGTTTATTTTCAGCGCTCAATTTCAACAAGCTGAATTCAAAAAAAGATAATGGTCTGGAAATTTTTTTTATAAAATATTCACTGCCTTTAAGCAACAGAATTTCTGCAGGATCCATATCGTCTTCAATAATATATATTTCAGGATATATATCCTGTTCCAGAAGTTTTTCTATACTTCTCCACATAGCTGAAATTCCTGCTTCGTCTCCATCATAAATCATAACAATATTTTTTGTAAATCTTGACAGAAGCTTAATCTGGGCAGGCGTCAAAGCAGTCCCTAAAGTGGCTGCAACATTTTTTATCCCGAATTGATAACAGGTAATTAAATCCATGTATCCTTCAAGTATATACGCTCTGTCATATTCCATAATATATTTTTTTGATAGATTCAATCCATACAGCATCCCACCCTTATGATATACAGGTGTTTCAGGCGAATTTATATATTTAAATTCATTATCCCCATTTATCACTCTGCCTCCGAAAGCTATGGGTTTGTTTGATAAATTAAATATCGGGAACATTACACGGTTACGGAATCTATCGTATGTATCTCCGTTTTCTTTTTTTATTAACAAACCGGCTTCTATTATTTTTTCGTCCTTAAACCCTTTCCTGTTCAAATCTTGTTTAAGCAAGGTCCAGCTGTCAGGAGCATATCCTAATCCGAATAATACGATTGTATCATCGCTAAGACTTCTCTTATTAAAATAATTATAAGCAGCCTTATTTTTTTTTAACTCGTTTTTATAAAACTCCAATGCCGACGAATTTATTGAATACAATTCATTTTTGTCATCGCTTTCAAATTTTTCATTATACGTAATTTGTATCCCGTATTTTTCAGACAATCCTTTTATCGCTTCAAAATAATTAAGCCCATTTATCCTTTGAAAAAATTCTATTGCTGTGCCTCCTGCTCCGCATCCAAAACAATGAAAAATCTGCTTTGAAGGACTTACAAAAAATGAAGCCGTCTTTTCATTATGAAACGGGCAATTTGCTTTATAATTAATCCCGGCATGTTTTAAAGGGACATATTCTGATACTACTGAAACAATATCAGTATTTGACAAAATTTTTTCTCTATTGGTATCCGCGTAATTCAATATAACCTATCTCTCTTTATTATAATTATATCTTAATCAATCTTGCTACTATTGTTCCGTACCCATAAAAAACACTGTTGGCTTCAAATGAAAGCACCAAACTTGATTTTCCTAAATATTCAGTTATAGCTTCCCTCAATATTCCTTTACCTTTTCCATGTATTATCTTTATTTCTTCAATTTTATTAATTATTGAAAAATTAATAAATTTATCTAATTCGAATATTGCATCTTCAACTCTATTTCCGTGCAAATCTATAGTATCTTTATCCATTTATAGGCAAATAAAAAAAACAAATAATATTTCAGATACTTATATTTTTTTTATTGTATCAGCCCGGTGGCCATTTAAAAGGTCTGCCGCCAAGTAAATGAAGATGAATATGAAAAACTTCCTGGCCTGCGTCTTTGTTGCAGTTAAAAACCAAACGATATCCTGGTTCAGTAAGTCCATATTGAGAAGCTAAAAGTTTTGCAGTCATTATCATTTCTCCAACTACTGCATAATTCGTATCATCTACTTCATTGATTGTTTCAATATGTGTTTTGGGAATTATCAAAATATGAACAGGAGCTGCAGGATGAATATCCTTTAAAGCGATTATTCTTTCATTTTCAAATAAAAAATCGGTTTCTATTTCACCTTTTATTATTTTACAAAATATACAATTTTTCATCAGTCATCTCCCAGATTCTATTTGATAATTGATAAAGTTCTCATGCTTGACAATAAAAATTTATCATTTTCATTAATTAAAATATATTCCGCATTTCTTGAGTCATTGATAATTTTTCTTCCAAGAGTTATTTCTTTATCAATCCTAATTTTAAAAATAATTTTTTGGTCGTTTGCTTCTTTAATTTCCAAATCTTTATATGAAACTTTAATTGTATCTGTTGAATCAAACATTTCTTTTAACAATTCTTTTTTTTCAAGTGTATTAACAGGATTAGATGAATACAAACTTACTATACCGTCTGCATTTTTTGCATTATAATATTTTATATATTTGTCAAGAAAATCACTAAGTATCTTTGATTGATGACCGTTCAATGAATTTAAAACAGATTTGGAAGAATCTTTTTTTTCAGAACAATTAAGAAGATTAAAACTTAATAAAAGTACTATTAAAACCTTTATTACTAAAACCATTTTTATTTCAAACTTTTTTTTAAATCTCATAATAGATTTAACGCCTTTCCAATATTTTATAGACAATATTTATATTATTAACAAAAAAATATTGATTTGTCAAGTTTTTGAACAAAAAAATATCAATATTTTTATAAATATTTAATTTTTTAATTATAATTATAATTAAATGCTTGTTTTCCAAAATGTCTTGACAAAATTTCATATTTTTTATAAAATATTTATATAAAATTATGAATTTATCCGCAAAACAAAACTCATATAATAAAAAAAATTTTGATATTTATTTTGTTAGTTTAATAATTATTGTCAATGCTTACATATTTTTTTTACTCAAACTAAACCTTATCAAATATTTTATTTCATTAAAAGATTGCGATTGGAAAGAATTAAATTATATCTTCGAACAAATCAACCTGACAAAATGGAGTTTTTATTTCAATTTTCATCCACGATTAATCGTATATTTTTTCTATCCTATTTATGAACTTATAGACAGAACCGGAATATATATTTTTTTTCTTCAAGTAATTATTTTATCTTATACGGTTTTATATTATTATAAATTAAGCGCAATTCTGACAAAAAACAAACTTATTTCTTTTCTTTTTTCACTAATATATCTTTTTTTATACATATTATTTGAATTTCAAATAAGAGACGGTTATTTTGATTGGTATGTTTTAATAATTCCTATTTTATATTATATAGAAATAAAAAATTATAAATTGGTATTTTTATTGACTGCTGTTTTTTTGTTACTGCGTGAAGACTGTTATTTCATTTCATTAATTGCCGTATTTTATTTATTTGGAAAAAAAGAGTATAAAAGAACAATAATTTTATTATTATTTATTTTTTTTCTTTCTTTTATTATATTTTTTTATATAAAAAATTTATTTTATATTCCAGGAATCAAGCTTGAACCAGATAAGGAAATTCTTATTGATCAATACGA
>JAGOBX010000375.1 GCA_017999075.1 Candidatus Babelota bacterium
ATATAAGGTGATTCAGAATGACGGAGAGGAAATAAATCTGTTTGCTGATACTTATTTCAGCGTAGTGGAATATGAAACCAAACCATATATGCTTTTTCATTTTCATGATGTCATTCAACTTGTAAATAACCAGATTAATAGTTCTGAATATATAAGAAATATTGAAATGAATCAGGGTGAAGAATATCAGAAACTTTTGAAAGAAAAAGAAACTGCAGAAGAAAAGAATAAATTAAAATCAAATTTTTTGGCTGCTATGTCTCATGAACTGAGAACTCCGCTTAATTCGATTTTAGGATTTACGGAACTGTTGATTGAAGAAACAAAATCAGCTCCTGAATTTAATGAAAAGTTGAATTTTATTTTTAATGAAGGAAAACGGCTTGTTTTGTTAATTAATGATATTCTTGATTTTTCAAAAATATCAGATACAAAACTTTCGCTGCATTATGAATTTTTTTCAATAGACGATTTGGTTTTAAAATTGAAAAATTTGTTTGAATCAAGATGCAAAGATAAAAATATTGATTTTAAAATTATTACAGAACCTGAAATGCCTAAATTTGTAAACGGTGATTTTCTGAGAATTTTACAAATTCTTATAAATTTAATCGGGAATTCTTTGAAATTTACTCCTTCGGGCTATATTGCTATACAGTTCAGCTATGATTTGAAAAATTGTATTTGGAAAATAATTGTTAAAGATACAGGGATAGGGATACCTGAAGAATCTCAAAAAAAAATATTTTCTCCGTTTGAACAAACCGATGGAAATATCCATAAAAAATATGGAGGTACAGGACTCGGATTATCTATAACATTGAATCTTGTTAAATTGATGAAAGGAAATATTTTTATAGAAAGTAAATTGAATGAAGGAACTGTTTTTATAATTAAACTGCCTATAGTTTTTAAAAGAAGTTATGATGAAGCATATGTTTCTTCATTAGGGCCTTCTACAATAGATAATCTTGAAATTGATGAGTTATCAGCGAGAGAGGATATAAAAATCTTTTCTGAAAAAATTAAAAATATCAATAACAACGCGGCTTCAGAAGTTTCTGAATCAAAAAAAATTTTAATAGTTGACGATAATCCGCAGATTTTGAAACTTTTGTCTTTTATACTGATGAAAGCAGGATGCAATGTTATTAAAGCAAGCAATGGGTTGGAAGCTTTGATGATACTTGAACACACTCAAGATGTTCAGCTTGTTTTTATGGATTTGATGATGCCTGAAATAGATGGGATTACTGCGGTGAGAAATATCAGAAATAATGCGAAATTTAAGGATGTTTCTGTTATAGCCGTATCAGCTAAAAATATTTGCAGGAAAGAAATTTTGGATAATGGGTTTAATGATTTTATAAAAAAACCTTTTTCCAGAGCTGATATTATTAATGCGTTAAAAAGTTATATGCCGAATTATGATGAAATAAAATTGCCGGAAAATAATTTCGAAGAATCAGAGAAAAAAGAAATAAAAAAGATGCCTGATGCGGTAGAATTAAATAAATCCGGAGATCCTGAAAAAGAAGTTTTTTTTGAAAAAAATGATTTAGATGACGGTTCTGCCAAAAATACCTGTGATTCCGAATTGTTTTTTAAAAAATTGAATGTTGCAGTGGCTGAAGACGATGTTATATCACAGCGCTTCATATCTTTGCTGTTCAAAAAATTTTGTAATATCAGCTTGACGATATGCGATTCCGGAGAAGAATTAATTGAAAAAAATAAAACTGAAAAATATGATTTGATATTTTCGGATATGCATTTGAAAGGCATTACAGGACTGGCTGCTGCAAAAATTTTACGCGATAAAATGAATGTGGTTACTCCGATCATAGCTTTGACAGGAAGCTCTGATTCTGAAGAATTTAATCATGATGAAATAAAAAAATATTTTTGCGAATGGCTGCAAAAACCTGTTTCTTTAAAAGATATTGAAACAATAATAAAAAAATATTCATAAAAGGAGAATTTTATAAAATGAAACTGAAAATTATTATGTTTTTGCTGAGCTTGGTTATTTTTTCAATGATAACAGGATTTAAATTTAATGACATAATGAAAAAATTGGATTCTCCTAAAGATAATTCTTACGAGGTTAAAAATAGTTCTCAGGCAACAGGTGTTCGCGGACTTGAGAATGAAGGAAAAATTGAAACTGATGTACAGAATATTGAAACAATTGAAATTCCGTGCAGTGAAGTAACTGCTGAAGAATTGGAACATTTTAAAAAACAAGGCGGGTTAAAATGAAAAAAAATATAATTATTATCTTAATATTTTTATTTTTTATGATTCCTGCTGATGCAGGAAATTTTTTTGAAAAATTGGGGAATAAAATTAATAGCAAAGACGGGAATACCGCTATCAATATTATAAAAAGTTTAAGTGTGTCAGAAGAAGATGAACGGGAAATAGGCATAGAAGCAAGCAGGATAATTATTTCTAAATTCGGATTATACAAAGATGAGATTTTGACAAAATATATTTCATTGATAGGCGGGGTAATAGTTTCTAATTGCGAACGGCCGGAACTGAAATTTCATTTTAATATTCTGAATACTGATGAAATAAATGCATTTGCATGTCCTGGCGGATATATTTTTTTAACTAAAGGCGCGGTTTCAGCAGCAAAAAATGAGGACGAACTTGCTGCTGTAATATCTCACGAAGTTTCTCATATTACTTTAAAGCATGAGCTTAAAGAAATAAGAAAATCAGGCATTTTGAAAGAATTATCTCAAAGGTTTGCTGAAAAAAACAGAGAAGTTGTGAAAAAACTCGCTGATTTTGTCGTTAATAATCTGCTTGTAAAAGGACGAAACAGAAATGATGAGTATGAAGCTGACGCGCATTCGCTGAATTATTTAAAAGCGCATAATTATAATGCGTTCCTTCATTTATATTTGATGAATTTAAACCGTCAGGAAATTCAGTCAAAACTTTCATATTTGCAATCTACTCATCCGCCCGCTAACGAACGAATTCAGAAACTTTCCGGTATTTCGGATTTTATAGGTTCGCCGGTTGAATTGCGGATGGAACGATTCAAATTTTCCACGATGCAACTTCGCAGATAAGATAAATAATTATGATTATAGGCGTTTTTGGCGGAACATTTAATCCGCCGCATACAGGACATAAAAAAATTATTGAAAAAAGTTTTTCAATATTAAAAATAGACAAAATGCTTGTAATACCTGCGTTTATTCCACCGCACAAAGAATTGATTGACAATATAGAACCTTCACATAAAATAAATATGCTGAATATAATTTTTAAAGAAATGAAAAACTTGGAAATTGTTACTTCTGAAATTGACCGCGGCGGAGTGTCTTACACGATTGACACTATAAAATCGTTTATTTCGATTTATGGGAACCATGATTATAGGATTATTATTGGCGCTGATAATTTCAATATTATTGATTCATGGAAAAATATTGATGAACTTATAAAATTGTGCGGATTTATAGTTTTTTCGAGGACTGGAGAAATTTTGGAATACGAAAAGCAATCTGTGTTTTTGAATAATAAAAATAAATTTACTGTAATAAATGAATTTGATGAGCCTGTATCTTCCAGCATGATAAGAAATTATGTCAAGAATAAAATGTATGATAAAGCGGCAGAATTTCTTGACAGGGAAATATTGTATTATATAAAAAAAAATAAGATTTATGCAAATAATGAATAAAATTAAATCATATATTGAAAATCATTTTTCTTGTAAAAGATTGGTTCATATTCTGTCTGTTGCGAATACGGCGTTATTTCTTAATAAATTATTTAACTTGAATATTAATGAAAAAAATATTATTATTGCCGGATTAAGTCACGATATGTCGAAGTGGATGAATATTGAAATTATGAAAAATTATATTTCTGAAAAAAAAATTATTCTTGATGAATATGAAATGAAACACCCGCAGTTATGGCATCCGGGAGTTTCAGAACATATTTTGAAAAATGAGTTTATGATTGAAGACAGGGAAGTTTTGGATGCAGTGAGGTTTCATACAATAGGATATCCGGATATGGATTTTTTATCAAAAGTCTTATATTGCGCGGATTATATTGAACCTACTCGAAAATTTTATTCACATGTCGATTTTAATGTTTTAAATAATTTAGATAAATTATTGGAGTTTGTTGTAAAAAACAAATTGAAACATATAGGT
>JAGOBX010000376.1 GCA_017999075.1 Candidatus Babelota bacterium
CCCATCATTCTTTTAACTGCTGCTGACAGACAACATAAAAAAACTATAGAAGCTTTGATTAACGGAGCTATTGATTTTATTCAAAAACCAGGAGGCACGTCAAGAAGCTTCAATTTAATTGAAATAAAAAATACCATTTTAGAAAAAATCAACAATGCGATAATCACAAATTTATCAAAAAAATCAATAACATCAAAATCCATTACTGATAAATCAATCAGCAGATATTTTGATTTGATCTTAATAGGAGTTTCTACCGGCGGTCCTGGAACTTTATCAAAAATTCTTCAAATAATTCCTGCTTCATTTGAAATACCAATAATTATTGTTCAGCATATAAGAGAAGGATATACTGCTGATTTGGCAGATTCTCTTGGAAAAAATTGTGCAATACCGGTTCTTGAAGTAAATGGTTATACTTCATTTGAAAAACCTTCCGTTTATATAGCTAAAGCAGGATATCATATCGAACTAACCAAAGATGCGTCTCAATTAAAACTTTCGAAAACTGAACCAAGAAATGGGTTCAGACCTTCTGTAGATGTTTTATTCGAATCTGCCGCAGAAACATTTAAAAAAAAAATACTCGGAGTTATACTTACCGGAATGGGAAATGACGGAACTGAAGGCTGTAAAAAACTTATTGAACATAATCATTCGGTTATAATTCAGGATGAAACCACAAGCATTGTTTGGGGAATGCCTAAATCAGTTTACGAATCAGGTTTTTATACTGCAATGCATCCTATAGAAAAAATTTCCCTGATTATTTCAAATTTAAAACGGTCAATATAATGATACAGGTAAGGAAAATGTAAAATAAAGATTCTATTTCATATACAGAATAAATGCATTCTTAAAAACTACTAATTTACCCTTACCGATTATGGCTGTTCAGAAATATATTTGTTAATTCAGTATTATGGAACTGTTTCCAAAATATATTAATATATTTTTTACAAAATAAACTTATTGTTTATCAATATATAAATTTTGTAAAAAATAGCAGGGACTGACTAATAAATTGAAAAAGTAACTCGAACCTCAGGTTTTAGGAAAATTTTATAGTCGATACTAACAGTTTAATCAATGCATAGCATTGATTTACATTATAAAAATCAACTTATTGGTCATCCCCTGCCATTTGGAAACATTCCCATTATGTTTTTTTAATCGAATTCAATAAAACTATAATATCATCCATATTAAAAGGTTTGGAAACATAAGCGTATGCTCTTTTATTATTTTTCAAATCATCCCCATTTAACCCTAATTGCCCGGACATAAATATAATAGGTATTGCTCTGTTTAATTTATTGATTTCATCATATATCTGTTCACCATTCATATCAGGCAGTAATAGATCAAGAAATATTACATCAATATCAATTTCATTAATTATTTTTAAAGCCTGTTTGCCGGAACTTGCCAGATAAACATTATTAAAACACATTTTATTAAACAATTTTTTAACAATTTCAAGAAATAACTTTTCATCATCAATTATCAAAATTTTAATATCATTAATTTTGTCTATATTTACATTTTCTTTATTTATCTTATTTTCTGCATATGATTTATCAGCAAAAAACGGCAATGTAATGATAAATTTAGCACCGCACATTTCCTTGCTTTCTACCCTGATTGAACCGTTATGATTGCTAATTATCTGATAAGATACGGACAATCCTAATCCGCTACCGTTTATCCCAAGATTATCATTCGAATAAACTCCTTTTGTAGTAAAAAAAGGCGTAAATATTTTATTTTGATTTTCCTCACTTATACCTATGCCGGTATCCTGAACGGATATAATTTTTTCTGTTTGGGATTCCCGAATTGAAATTCTAATTTCGCCCATACCGTTTTGTTTCATAGCATGACGCGCATTAATAATCAAATTCAAAAAAACTTGTTGTAATTGTCCTCTATCATAAAATCCTTCTTTTTCCGTATCAGGAGAATAATCTTTTATTATTTTAATATTTTCAATTTTCATCTGCCGTTTTTGAATTTTTATAACTTCGTCAATAATCTCTGATATTTTTGTGGGCGAAACATGAGGCTGCAGGGGTTTAGCTATCATCATCATACTTTTTACAATTTCAGCTCCGCGTTTGTTAGACAGCAAAATATTGTTTACACATTGCAAAAAATCATCTTCAGAATCTTTTTCAGGTTCTGTTCCCATAATTTTTAATAGTTGCGCATTACAATCGCTTACAGCAAGTATATTATTGAATTCGTGCGCAATACCAGCAGCAAGCTGTCCTATTGCCGATAATTTTTCAGAATGTATCAATTGCTTTTGTAATTTTTTACGTTCAGTTACATCTTTGGCAAACACAAACAATCTGCCTCCGTACGTAGGTATGTATCTTACATTTATTTCCAAATCTATAATTTTTCCATTTTTACATTTATGTTTTGTATCAAACTGATCATATCCATTTTTACAAACTTCTGCAATATGATTTTTAATTGTATCAAAATTTTCAATTATCTCAACTTCAAAAATCGACATATTTAACAATTCATTACTATTATATCCCATCATTTTATAGTATGCATTATTCGCCTCTAAAAATTTTCCATGCATATCCAAAATAAAAAAACCGTCTAAAGATGAAAGTATAAAAGTCTGGTATTCTTCTTCTTTTTTCTTTCGTCCTGTAATATCCTGGATTGTTGCAATTATAGATATTGTTCTCCCAAACTCATCACATTTAAATTCGCATCTGTGTAATACATATATTAATTCTCCGTCAGGACGTCTGATCGAATGTTCAAAAGAAATATTTTCTTTCATTGCAGTTATTGTCAAATAATGTCTAACTTCATTTCGTTCTTTATCGGTAACAAGCAATAAAAAATTTTCAAGATCAGGAACAAATGTATCCGGAGATACTCCAAATATACGGTATATTTCTTCAGACCACTTAAACTTAAAAGTTCCAACATCAAGTTCCCAGTTTCCCATATTTGCCATTTTCTGAGTTTCACGCAGATGAGCAGTCTGAATTTCGATAAATTTTGAAGTAACTCTTTTTTTTCGAATATATATTATAACTATTAAAACTATCAGAAAAGATATTACGCAACTGCTAAAAATAAGCATATTGTCCTGATTTTTTATAAGATTCAATACTTCGCTGGAGGATTTTTCAACATAAATAATAAGAGGCGTGCTCTTAATGTGATGAAAAGCTATAACTTGCTCGATTTTTTCAAAAGTAAATTCTGTAGAAAAAATTCCTTGATCTTTCTCCAAAATACGTTTTAATAATTCTGGCGATATCTTTTTATTTTGGACTTTTTCAAGGTTATGCGAACGTGTAACCACTGCTCCGCCAGTATTAACAATTGTAATTACAGCGTCGCCTGAAAGCTGTAATTGAGATTCAAAGTTGCCAAGAGTTTTTTGCTTAACAGAAATTGCAACAACTCCAAGAAATTCGCCGTTATTGCTATAAATTGGTCTGGCAAGCGGTAATGTATAACGTTTGGTAACACGTCCAAAAGTAGGTTCATCAATATATAAACGATCTTTGCCGCCATCGGCAAAAAATTTAAAATATTCCCGATCTCCAAGATAAATACGCGGTTTAACTTCAGGAGCATCAGTAAATAAAAGGTATCCGTCACGATCAACCAAAACCACTAAAACTTCAGTATCTGACAAAATTCCTTTTCTGAAAAAATTTAAATTTTTAAAAAAATCTTCTTTAGAATGAACGAATGCGGTTCGCAATACAATCAATGTATTATCAAATTCGCGTAATCTGTCAGTAATAGTAATTTCTGAAATTTTTGCCAAATCGGAAACACTCGTATAAAAAGCATTCATACGAATCTCAGCCTGACGCGCCGACTCCCATTTTGCAATACCTACCAATATTCCGAAGACTATGACGCCAAGAAATATATAAAATACAAAAAGCAAGTACAATTTTATCTGTTGTTTGTTTTCAGAAGCAGTCATTCTATCATATCTCCTATGTTATAAAAGACATTTCTGGTCAATTATTTTTTTATGGAAAACACAATGAACATTTAACAGTGAAAACCAACAATTTGATTTAACAGAAACATTTCAAAATAGCCGCTTATCCATTTTTTACAAAACATATATTAAATAATAATTTTGTATAAATCTAAAATCA
>JAGOBX010000377.1 GCA_017999075.1 Candidatus Babelota bacterium
ACCGGATATATGTTGAAACCAAATATTATTGAATTGAAGAAAGATTCATATAATAAATTCGGTATTATGTTGGAAATTCAATCTTTTTCTGATAAAAAATGAAAAACATCCCAGAGATTAATGCCCCGGCAGGTAATTTAGAAAAATTAAAATTTGCCATTGAATACGGAGCAGATGCAGTTTACATATCAGGTAAAAATTTCGGATTAAGAAAATTTGCAGGCAATTTTTCTAATGAAGAAATAATCAATGCGGTAAAATATTCTCATTCAAGACACACTAAAATTTATTTGACTTTGAATATTTTCGGTAATAATTCGGATTTTGGACAACTTGGAGAATATATTGATTTTTTGAGTGAAAATAAAATTGATGGAGTTATAATAAGCGACCCGGGAATATTTTATTATGTAAGGAAAAAACATAATGAATTACCGGTATTTATCAGCACTCAAGCAAATACATTGAACAGTTATTCAGTTCATTTTTGGAAAGAACTTGGAGCAAGGCGGATTATTTTAGGAAGAGAACTATCTCTTGACGATATAAAAAAGATAAAAGAAGAGGTTGAAGAAATAGAACTTGAACTGTTTGTTCACGGGGCATTATGCATATCATATTCAGGACGATGTTTTTTGAGCAAATATATGACTGGAAGAGACGCTAACCGCGGAGAATGCACGCATCCTTGCCGCTGGAAATATTATATAATGGAAGAAACCCGTCCCGGAGAATATTATAAAATTGAAGAAGAAGAAAGTGGAGCATATATTTTTAATTCCAAAGATTTATGCTGTATTTCTATTCTTGATGAAATTTGTTCTTCCGGGATAAGCTGTTTAAAAATAGAAGGAAGAATGAAAAGTGTTTATTATACCGCAATAACAACTGCTGTATATAAAAATGCAGTGAAAACACTTTATAAAAATGAGAATGAATTTAGAACAAAATTAAATTTTTATATTGAAGAATTAAAGAAAATAAGCAACCGCCATTATACTACTGGTTTTTATCAGGGAAAAATACCAGAGGCTGATTCGTATAATTATTCTGATTCTTCATATCACAGAAATTATGATTTTATCGGGATAGTAAACGGCTTTGATGAATTGTCAGGGTTATATGAAATAGAAATAAGAGGGAAACTTTTTAAAAATGATTTTATAGAAATCGTCAACAAGAACCTTGATTTATACGCGCTTCATGTCGAAGAATTATACGATAAAACAGGTATGCCGGCAGATTACATTAATCCGAACCAAAATTGCAAAATCAAATCTAATATATTATTAAATAAATTTGATATAGTGAGAAGAAAGAAAAATGACTGAAAAAACATATTTGCCAGGATTGCATGAAAAGAACATCAGGATAATATACACAATACTGCTATCCGGACTGACTGCCGCAATAATGGTTTTCAGCACGTTAACCAGAGACTTAGGTCTAATAAAAACAGTACTATCAAACTTAGCGATAGTTTTAGCTGCTATATTATTTTTATATTTAAGTGTTGTTAAACGCATTAATTTTTATTTCAGCAGCGATACAATCATATTATTTCTAATTTTTGTAATTTACGTCGCTTTTAATTTCATATATTCGCAATTTAATGAATGGAATATAGATTTATTTCCTAATGGATTAAAAACCTTATTTGAATTTGTGCTGGTTTTTATTTTAACTGCATTGGTTTTAAATTCTGTTTACAGAAAAAAAAATCTGGAATTGTATTTTTATTTAATAAATATTTTGTCTTGGATTATAGTTGTGTATTCATACTTACAGGCAGCAGGTATAGATTTCCACCTTATGCCTGAATCAGTTATTACTGCGACTTTCGGCAACAAGAATTTTTATTCTAATTATATAATGTTTTCTATATATCTGCAGGCTGCAGGGTTATTATATATCGCTAAAAAAAAATTCAGAATATCAGCGGCAGCATGTATTTTAAACCTTTTTGTTTTTTTAATACTTACAAGATCCCGCGCAACATGGCTTGCTTTTGCAGCTACTTCTGCAATAGCCGGAATACTAATTTTTATAAAATTTAAAAAAACAAGGATCTACATTTTTTTGTCTGTTTTAATTTTATCTGCCTTAATCATTATTGGATTAAATATTGAAGGTTCACCGATTATAAAAATATCAGAACAATTAAAAATTTTGTATTCGGCAGGATATGATACTTCGAAAGTCCGTATACATACTTATTTATCTGCTGCGAGAATTATAAGAGATAATTTTATTTTTGGAATAGGACCTGGAGCATACCATCCTGTAGATCCGTTTTACAGAACGCCGCTATATTTATATTATGGAATTGCTAATAATGAAGTTCATTCGCATTCGGAATACTTACAGATATGGACAGAAACAGGAACAATAGGAATAGTTTTATATCTATTGTTGTTTATTAATTTGTTTTTTAAAACAATGCATTATTATTTTAAAAATCCTGATAAGTCTAAAGCCGTATCAGTCTTATTTATATTTTTATCTTTAATAGGCACCTTGATAGAAAATGCTTTTGGAGTGAATTTAAGAATTACTTCTACAGTGATAATGTTTTGGTTTTGTTTCGG
Source organism: Candidatus Babelota bacterium (assembly GCA_017999075.1). Classification (GTDB taxonomy): domain Bacteria; phylum JAGOBX01; class JAGOBX01; order JAGOBX01; family JAGOBX01; genus JAGOBX01. Next base: position 2,589 of record JAGOBX010000377.1, read on the forward strand.
AATTCTTATTTGGATTATTGAAGAAAAAAACTCGGGAATAATAGCGGAAAAATCCAAATCATATAAGAAAATAAAGTGTAATTGGTTTTATACGATTTTGTTGGTAATTATGCTGGCTGTATTCATATTTCAGATAAAATTATATTACGGGAATTTTCAGTGCGAAATGATAATGCAGGAAGCAACAAGTTATGAACGGCCTGACAGTAAGTTTTTAGATTCTTCGGGAAAAGAAATACCGTATGCGCGGTATAATTATCTTGTTGAATTTTATAATAAATCTATTGAGTTTAGTAAATATAATCTTGAATCTTATTATAAACTCGGACATGCATATTATAATTTGAATATGTTTGATAAATCGCTGGAAGTTTATAAATATTTATTCAGGTTTGCGCCGTATTATGCCAATATAAATTATAATATAGGGTTGTGCTATTATGGAAAAAATAATTTGCCCGCTGCAATATATTATTTGAAACGTGAATTGTATTCTAATTCAACAATCGATAATTATAAACAATTATATCATTTTATAAAACAATTAAATCCTGAGAAAAATAATACGGCTGTTTTAAGGTCGGGTTTATGGGCTGAAAATGATAATGTTATTTATAGATCTCTTATAGCATATGAGTATTTGAATTATGCCCAATATTTTGATTCTATTGATCAATACCGCATAATATCTCTTATGTATTCTAATGATGAATACGATAAATCAGGAAGATTTATAAGGAATCCTGCTTTATCTAAAATTCAAAAGCTTGAATCATTGAAAAATATAGGAGTAATATATTATAATTTTTTAAAGAAACCAGAGTATGCAAAAAAATATTTTGAATATTATATTTTGAAAACAGATAATTCTGAAGAAAAACAGAAAGTTCAGAATATTGTGAATATGATAAACCGGAAATAGGAAATGAAATTAAAAAAAATTTTTATAAGAACTGCCGTTGTAATATTTTTTTTATTCGTGGCAACTATATCAGGCATTTTTATTTTTCATAAACCAATATTGAATTATATTCAAAAAAAAGCTTTTAAATACGCGCTAGCCAGGGTTCACAGGGAATTCAAAGATTTAATAATAAAAGTGAAAAATTATGAATTTGATTGGGATAACCGGAGAATAATTGTCGAAGGAATATACCTGAATTCCAAGACTGGATTAGACGGGTTTATATCTAAAATAATATTTCAATTTGATTTTTCCGATAAATTATACCCTGTTTCTGAGATTAAAATTTTCGATATTAATTTATACACATCTGCTGATTTTAAGGTTTTATTAGATAAACTTAAAAATCTTAAAATTGAACCAGATACTTCTAATTCTACATTTTTTGTTAAAAATATCAAAGTGAACAAAATCAATGCGGTTTTATATGATACTTTTTCGGATATAAAATACAGATGGCGGGATATAGAAGTTAATCTTTGTTTCAAATACAAGCAAGTAGAAAAACTTCATATTGATTCTGGAAAATTTTCATTTTTGATTTTAAATAAAGGAATATTGAGTTTGCTTGAAAAACAAAAGTTAGCTTCCG
>JAGOBX010000378.1 GCA_017999075.1 Candidatus Babelota bacterium
ATATTTAACTCTTCAAACAGAACTCAATTCCGAACAGCGTAAAAATCTTGAAAATATAAGCTATACCGCAAAATCTCTGTTAAGAATAATAAACGATATACTTGACATAAGTAAAATAGAAGCAGGTAAGATAGAAATAGAAAATATTGAATTTTCAATTGACAGAATGGTGGAAAATGTCTCATCGATTATTTCAGTTAAAAGCAAAGAAAAAGATATTGAATTCATAACTCATATATCTTCAGATGTTCCAAATATGCTTATAGGTGACAGTTATCGGATCGAACAGATACTAATCAATCTTCTTAACAATTCCGTTAAATTTACTGAAAAAGGAGAAATAAAACTTTCAATAACTTTAGAAACAGAAACTGAAAAAAATGCATCTGTAAAATTTGAAATCAGTGATACTGGTATTGGAATGAACAATGAGCAGCTTGATAAAATGATGCTGCCGTTTATGCAGGCTGACTCAAGCACTACCCGAAAATACGGAGGAACAGGTTTAGGAATGACAATAAGCAACCAGCTAATCAAATTGCTGAATGGAAAATTAACTGTCAATAGCGCTCAAGGCAAAGGAACAGTATTTTCTTTTATCTTAACTTTTAATAAAGGTTCAAAAATTAATATTAAATCACAGGGAGCTTTCAAAAATAAAAAAGCAATGGTGATTGACGATAACCACACTGCATTAAAAATAATGCGCGAAATTCTTCAATCTTTCTCTGTTGATACAACTTTGGCTTCATCAGGAAAATCAGGAATTGAGGAATTGACAGCAGCGATTGAAAAAGGAGTTTCTTATGATATTGTTTTTATTGATTGGAAAATGCCTTCAATGGACGGAATTGAAACTATCAGAAAAATCAATGAAATTTTGAAAGATGATAAAAGACCGGCGATTGTAATGTTTTCAGCTTACAATAAAGATAAATTAACTAATGAAGCTAAAGGATTAGGAATAAAAGATTTTATCGTTAAACCTGTTAACAGATCAATAATATTTGACAGTATGTCTAAAATTTTTTCAAAGGAATTAAGCGGCGCAGCTTTAAAATATACAGGCAGAGGAAATTTATTTGATCCTGTTTTCATGAATAAAAATTTTCTGCTTGTAGATGATAATGAAATAAACCTTGAAATTATCATAAAACTGCTAATTTCATTCGGATGCCGCAATGAAAATATTACAGCCGCTAAAAACGGTGTAACCGGCTTGAATATTGCCATGGATAATAAATTCGACTGCGTTCTGCTTGATATTCATATGCCGTTGATGAACGGATACCAGGTTGCTGAAAAACTAAAAGAAAATGAATACTACAAAAACATCCCTGTAATAGCAATGACTGCCGACGCGTCTGAAAGCGATAAAATTAAATGTTTAAATGCCGGGATGTGCGATCACATTGCAAAACCCATTATTCCTGAACTACTGAAAGACACGCTTATAAAAAATTTAAATAAAAACAGGCAGGAAAAATATGAAAAATAATTTTAACTTTTTTATCGGCAAAATTGTTTTATGTGTTTTTCTTATTTTAACTCTACTGCTAATTAATTATTTCATTGATATTTTCAACAATTCTATAACTGTCAGCGATAACAGTCAAATGATTACTTTAAAAAATATATCCGAAGAATTTTTTGAAAATGCATTTAATTTAAACGGAGTTATTGCATCCGAAGAAATCATTAAAAAATGCCTCACAGATAAAAGAGATTGGAATTCTTATATAAAAGAATACAATAAAAAATATGCAGTGAAAAAAGGTATTGATAAAAACAGCGGTCTTGAATATCTGGCCGGAATACATAAAAATTATCAATTTATAGAATTACTGTTCTTGCAGGATATGGATGGAAAACAGAAAGCGAGAAGTTTCGGTCCATTAGGCGACAGGAAAGACAGATGGTGGTTCAAAAGATATCTTGATAATATTTTCACGCCGTTTGTTTCAAAATCTTATTATTCAAAAACAGGTGATATTCCGGTAGTTTCGATATTTCATACTGTTTTCGATAATAACGGCAATCATATTGGAGTTATTGGAATGGATGTCAACCTTAACAAACTCCGGGATAAAATACTAAAATCTGTATATTCAGAAGATAAGATATGTATGCTTATAGATAATGAAGGAATTATTATTGTACATCCTGATTCTTCTGTTATTTCAGAAATATACAATCTGAAAAAAATGGAAAAAGAAGAATTGGTTAGAGATGAAAAAGGAGCAACTTTACAGGTTATAGACGGACATCATAAAACCAGAATTGCCGCAATCAACTGGGATGAAAGAATACCTGGAATAGTCAATGATATTCTGAATGGCAAATCAGGTGTTTTTAATGATATATCAATAAATAATAAATCATACACTCTATTTACTGAAAAAATAAAGATGCCTGGTTCTAATTTTCAAGGAGGTCAGGATAATTTTTTTGGAATACTTCTTCTTAAACCTCAGCCACCTTTATATTCAATTCTACTTATCAATAAATTTTTTATTTTTTTTATCACATTTTTATTTTTTATTATGATTTATATTGTCAGCAGCAGAGAAAGCAAACAAAATATTTTAGAAAAATTTGCAGTTATATTAAACAAACATAAACCAGATTCTATTGATACCAAATCAAGGAATGCAAACCTGACAAAAACGCTTTTAAATACATTCGAAACCGAATTATTTAAAAATGAAAAAAATATTGAATGTATAAAATATAACGATGAAAAAGATAAAATTTATCAACAAAAAATTTCCGAACACGAAAATCTAATTAATTCTTTTAAAACAGAAGTTACAGAATTAAAAAAAGAACTGTCAAAATTTAAACCAGCTATGAGCAGCAGTATGTTTGCAGTCGCCATAACTGATATTCTCGGCAATATTGTTTATGTAAATAAATCTTTTGAAGGGTTGACAGGATATAAATTTGAAGAAGTAACCGGTAAAAATCCGAGAATCCTGAAAACAGAATATCATTCGCAATATTTTTATAAAGAAATGTGGGACGCGATTACTTCAGGAAAAATATGGAGAGGAGAAATACTTAATAAACGTAAAAATGGAGATACATACTGGGAATATATGACAATTACTCCTTTGTATGACGAAAATGCAGATAAAATAGCATTTTTTATGGCTATAAAAGAAAACATAACTGAAAAGAAAAAAAAACAGCTTGAAGCCGAAAAAAAACAAAAAATTGAAATAAAATTTTATAAAGAACAATTGGAATTTGTCTCAAGAGCATTAAATGAACTCAAAAATGTCTTGACTAATATTATTGATAATCCTGATAAAAAATTTAAAGACAGGGATTATGAAAATCTTACTGCAATAATAAAATCAAATTCTTCAATGATAAACGAATTACTTGAATATTCTCATTCAGATTTGCAGTCCGATAGATTGGCAGAAGTAATTTTTAAACTTTCCGACGAATTTGACAAACTGAAAAATATTATTGATTCCAAAATTAAAAATAATGATATTTCATTTACTATTTCATATTCGGCAGAACTTTCAAAAAAAATGAAGGGTTATTTTAATGGAATATATCAATCTGTAATAATTCTTATGGATTTTATGCTGATTAATATGGATTCAGGAAATATTGCTCTTACTGCGGAATTAGCCAATGAAACGGAAAACAAAATTTTTGTAAAATTTTTATTAAACTGGAATATTTTTGAGCGTCATACTTCATTGAATCTCGATAATCTTGCCGAAAACACACAGACTGAAGAAACAAATCAGTATTGGCATATTTTTTACGTAAAAAAATTACTTGAACTTATAAATTCAGAACTTTTTTTTGAAAAAAATAATAATAATTCGTATGTATTCGGTTTTTGTAAAGAGTTTAAAATATTTGAATATGAACCTGACAACAGTAATAATGATTTGTATGATTATGATAGAAATGATTTAAAAAATAAGCTTATTATGCTTGAAGGTATTGATTATACTCACGGAATGAAAATTGTAAACAACAACACTGAAGTTTATTGCAGAATTTTGAAAATGTTTTACGAACGGCAATGCGAGTATATTAACCAGCTTGCAAAATTATCTATTCCTCAGGATATACGCAAAATAAGAGATATAATTCATACTGTAAAAGG
>JAGOBX010000379.1 GCA_017999075.1 Candidatus Babelota bacterium
TTTTTTTTTATTTGCATAGTTCCACCTCTTAATAAGAATTTTTATAATATTTTTTTTAATATGTCAATATTTATATAATTCAAATTTTTAGTTGGCAGTCACGATTTATTTTAGATTGGAAATTTTTTTTAACAAATAATTTATAGTTATGGCTGCGGCAATTGATAAAATAAATATCATTAATCCTGTTTTAAAGTTTTTCATTGAATGCTTGAATGTTACCGTATGATTGCCTTCAGGCACTATTATAGATTGAAATAAATAGTTTGCTCGGTAAATCTTTGTTTTTTTGTTATCAATGAAACATTCCCATTCAGGATCGTATGTGTCTGTAAGCGTGAAAAAACTCTGACACGAACTGTTAATTTTGAATGATTTGATGTTATTAGTATATTTTATACATTCGGTGTTTAAAACAGGTTTTTCGATGAAATCATTTTTTTTGAATTCTGTTTCAAGCTGTTCTCCGATAATGATTTTTTTTCTGTATTCAAATTCTTCGGAATTCATTATTGCAATGATTTTATCGTCGTTTATTCCCAAAGGAAAATCATTTTTAATGAATTCGTAATCAGTTACAAAATAAAATCTCGGGAGAGGAAATTTATATTCGTAAAAATTTACTATAGAATCTCCGCTGTCAAGTTTTTTGAAAAAATTTTCCGGCAGTTGCCCGGCTGTATAAATATATTTGGTTGAAGAATATGATAGAAGTTTGTAGGCACCGTATTTTATAGGAGTTCTGACTTTATAAAATCTTAATGTTTCCATTGTATTTTCGCCGTTGAAAATATTAATTCCGTAATAAACAGGCGTATTTTTTGCAAGAAATTTTTTTAAATGATAGAACGGTTCATAACTTTTTTTGAATCCGGGATAGAATTTAAACGGCAATTCCATGTTTCCAAGGTTTAAATTATAAAATCTGTAATCAGTATTTTTTTTATTTTTTGGACTAATATAACGAAGAAGAGGTTCGAGAGTAGCTGGTTTTTCAGTGAAAAAATTTTTTTCTATAAACATTTTGAAGTTTGTATAATATTCGCGGCAATCAAAAAAATATACTGCCAGAATAAATATGTATAAATAAGCTACGGTTATCCTGTATTTTATTAGGAAAAATAATCCGGACAAAAAAATTATAGGGATAAACGAAATGAATATCAGGTTGTTTGATATTGTATCAAAATATCTGTCAAGTTTGGAATAATAATATTGATACGGGTATTTTCTGATGCCTTTTTCAAGGTTTTTCAAAAATTCAGGGGACCTGCCTTCTGAAAAAACTTTTATATATTTATCTGAATACGCCAATAATTTTGATTTATTATGTTTAATTAAAAAACCGGTTGAGATTATTAAAAAAAATATTACTGATAAAGTTATTATGTATTTTAGTTTTAGATTCAGTTTATATTCGGAATAATCTTTTATGAAATAGTAAAATCCCCAGCCTGCTATTAGTAATTCGAAAAAATTCATCAGAATGACGTATCTCATTATACCTCGGAACTTCTGGAAAATAGAAATGTTTTTTATTATGAAATATACAGGTGAAAACCTTCCAAGCGCAATAAATAACGAAGCTATAAGTAAAATTAAATAAACTTTTATTTCTTTATTTTTTTTATAGTTTTTTAAACCGTAAATGAAAAAAAACAAGGTTAAAAATCCAAGGTATAAATCAAGATTATGTCCCATTGGAGGTCCGATAAAAGAATTTTCGCTTTCCGCTCCGAGAAAGTTATAAAATACTGCGCAAATGAGAGAAGAGGGATATAATGAAATTGAGCCGGATAAATCAAACACTATGCGCGTTGATAGTTTGCTTTGCATATATAGAGGATATAACTGCGGAGCGGCAAACCCGAATCCAAGAAAAAAAGAAATTGTTATTAAAATCATATTTGAAGATATATTTTTAATACTAAAATGATTGCTTATCATTTGAACAAATATATATAAATAAATTCCGGTAATCGTAATTACAGATGTTTGCGGGTGGCCGTTATAAATTTGGAATGCAATAATAATAGCAATAATAAATAAAAAATGTCTGCGGTTTTCGTTTATGAACCGTTCTGAAAAGTAAAAACATAAAGGCATAACTGCAAAGCCTAACATTAAATCAGCGAACAGATAGTTTGTGATTGAAAATCCGAAAAAAATTAATAATATTGAAGAAAATACTGAAGAAATTTTATTTTTAAACTTGTATAAGAAAAAAATGTATGAACATAAAGCTAAAATAATGTAAGATAATAAAATTATCAGGTTGTAAGCTAATACCTGGTCTTTCAATAAATAAAATGGGACTTGAACAAAACTTAATAGGGCGAATGTTGAAGAACCCAGAAGATCAATTCCGCAATCGTATAGATTTGTCCATACCGGAAATTCAAATTCCCTCATCATTTCTGAAATACGGTTACGGATAGGAATAAAATACCAGTAAACATCACCGAAAAAAATAGATTTTCCGGAAAAAATAAAATCGCCGAAAAATAAAACTGAAAAAATAATAAAAATAAAACAGAAATATTTATGTTCTGATATTGTTTTAAAAAATAATTTCATGTTTTGTGCGGTTAAAACGCTGAATCTAAGTATTAAATTATTTTTTTTGAGCAGCTATAATTAATTCCCAATCATCTGCTGAAATATTTTTATTTAAGCCGAACGGTTGAAAAGACAGGATTTTAAAATTGTTTATGTTAAGTAGTATTTCTATTTCTTCAGGAGAAAAATAATGAAGATTATGGGTTTCGCTGAATTTGTTTACTGTTTTTTTTCCTGATGATATTGTAACATTGTAATGAACTGCGCAGTTTTGTTTGAGCTTATCTACTTCAGTGAAAGTTTCCCTTGTTATTTTCATATTATCTGAATCAACTGTTTTTTTTCCGCGTTTATTGTTGTTTTCAGGAACAAGCAAACCATTCCAGAAATCAAAGATAAATATGCCGCCGGGTTTCAGGATTTTGTTAAGAGCTTTAAAAAATTTGTCTATATCTTTCCATCCGGAAAGGTAATTTATTGCTGCAAACATACATAAAACAGCATCATATTTTTTAGTGGTTTTAATTTCTGTCATACTGCATACTTCGGTTTTGGATTTAATTCCCATATCTTCCAGTTTATGTTTTAAAATCCGGATCATGTCTGAAGAAATGTCACTGCCTTCGACTGTATAACCGAGTTTTATTAGTTCAACGAGATGGTTGCCTGTCCCGCATGCAGCATCCCTTATGAATTTGCAGTCAGGTTTGTATTTTTTCAGTATTTTATTCAGATATTTAACTTCCTGAACATAATCTTTTCCTTGATAAAACAAATCGTAAAATTTTGAATAATCGGTTTTAAAACAGGAATGTTTTTTTTGTTTCATTAAATTTCTCCGCGTTTAATTTGAAAAATTATTTTTTTTAATGCATTGCATACAAAATCAATTTGTTCTTTTTTTAGACCAAGTCCTGACGGCAGATAAAATCCGTATTTTGCCGCGTTTTCAGTAACAGGATAAGATTCGTTTTTAAATAATCCCAACCCTTTAAGAACAGGCTGTTCATGGAGCCCTATGAAAAATGATCTGGTATCTATTCCTTCTGTTTTAAGTTTTTTCATTACTGTTTCTGAAAAAACTCCAAGTTTTGAATCAAGTTCTACTGCATACATCCAGTAAACTGTTTTAGCCCAATTTTTTTCTGTCTGAAGTTTTAATTCGGAAATATCACACAACTTAGATCTGTAATATTCGCCGAATTCACGTTTGATTTTTATATATTCTTCGATTTTTTCAAGTTGAGCTAATCCTACTGCAGCCTGCAGATTTGTCATTCTGAAATTGTAACCCAATTCTGTATGCCAGAATCTGCGTTCTGGTTTGAAGCAAAGGTTTCTGTATGATTTTGCTAATTCTGCGAATTTATCGTCATTACATAAAACCATGCCGCCTTCACCGGAACTTATTATTTTATTAGCGTAAAACGAGAATGAAGAAATATGCCCTATTGACCCGCATTTTTTGTTTTTATATTCTGCGCCGTGAACTTCTGCCGCGTCTTCCAAAACTTTAAGATTATATTTTTCAGCTAATTTCATTATCGGGTCCATATCAGCTGAATGTCCGTAAATA
>JAGOBX010000380.1 GCA_017999075.1 Candidatus Babelota bacterium
CAATAATAAATCGCAATTTATTTTTCATATATTAAAATATAAAATTATAATGTTGAATTTACAAAAATTATATAAGTAAATAAATAAATTGCAACTGATTTTTAGGTTTATTTATTGACAAATATAAAACTATGTTATATATAATTTGTAAACAAATATAGCGTGATGCTGTACAAATAAAATTATTAATTGGCAGCAAATAATAGAACGCTGTTAATAAAAAAGGAGATAGTTTTTATTATGAAATTAAAATTTGAAATGGTAATTGTTTTTTGTATTTTGACGTTAATAAGCTCTTGCAGTTTTACTCCGAGTTATCAGAAAATTTTAATGGAAAAAGATAATTCTATAAATGAATTGAAAAGTTCATTGACTCAAAAAACCGATGAAAGCGAGCATCAGAAAATGAAAAATGCTCAATTGGAAGAAGAACTCAAAACTATCAAGGAAACTTTAAAAAATGAGCAGGAGAAATTAAAGGAGACATCTAAAACTCTGGATATGGCTAATAATCAGATAGGCGTTTTGAAAAAAGAATCGGAACAAATGTTTGCTAATCTTGAAAATGAAAAAAAATTAAAATTAGAAACTCAAGCCAAGTTTGATTCTTCCGAAGGCGAATTGAAAAGTTCAAAAGAAAATATTTTAAAATTGTCTGATGAGATAAAAACGAAAATCAATATTATATCCGAATTGGAAAAAAGTCTTTCTGATATAAAAAAACAGGTTTTAACGGCTAATACTGAAATACAGAATTTAAAAGGGCAAATAGAAATTTTAAAAAATCAGATTGAAAAAAATAAATTGGATAATGAATCAAAATTGAAAGTTGAGTTTGAAAAACAAAAAAATCTGGAATCAACCATTTCAGCGTTGAATAATAAAATACAGGAATTACAAGTTAAAAATTCTGAGCTTGAAACCAAAAATAACAAACTTGCAGGAGATATAGAATTTTCGGTCAAATCTTTTGAAGAATATAAAAATTCTTCGTTGAATAAAATTAAGGAAATAGAATTAAAAAGCGAAGCTGCTTTAAAAAATGCCGAAAATAAGAAAAATGAAGAAATTAATAAAATTGCGTCTGAGAACAACAAACTTAAAGAAGAACTTGCTAAAATGGCGGCAATTGAATCATCTAAAAAAAATCTTGAAGAAAAAGTTAAATCTCTTGAAATTGAACGTGATAAAATTGTAGCTGAACTTGAAAAAAACAAAGCTGATGAAATAAAAAAACTTATGGGGGAAAATAGTAAGATTAAGGAAGAACTTGAAAAACTTGAGAATAAAAATCAGTTTTTGGTTAAGGAATCCCAGAAGGGGATAGAGATAACATTTCTTGATAAAATACTGTTTGATCAGGGAAAAGCTGATTTGAAAAAAGAATCTTTGAACGCATTGAAAAATGTTGCTAAAATACTGAATAATTATCCGGACAGAAATATAATCATTGAAGGTCATACAGATAATAAACCTATTAAAACTCCTAAATTTCCTTCTAATTGGGAATTATCAGCGGGCCGGGCTGTTTCTGTATTAAGGTTTTTTGTAGATAAAACAAATATTCCAAAAAATAGAATAAGCGTTCAGGGTTTTGCTGACACACGTCCTGTTTCTGATAATTCTTCTGAAAACGGAAGAAGATTAAACAGAAGGGTTGAAATTATTTTATTGCCGCAGGATTTAAAAATTGAAAAAGTGGAGCAAAAATGAAAATTTACGCAGACTTACATACGCATACTATAGCAAGCGGTCATGCTTATGCTACAATCGAGGAAATGGCGCGCTGTGCTTCTGAAAAAAAATTGAATTATATCGGAATCACGGATCATGGACCTTCTCTTATTGCAGCTCCAAATGAATTATATTTTAAATGCGCTTTGTTGTGTCCTCCAAAAATTTATGGGGTGGAAATTATTTTCGGTTGTGAAGCTAATATAATTGATTATGACGGTTCAATAGATTTATCTGAAGATACTGCGCGCCGTCTTGATATTCTTCTTGCAGGGTTCCATAATTATACTCCGTATATTCCGGGTTCTGAAAAGGAAAATACCGCAGCTCTTTTAAAAACTGTAAAACGCTATAAGAATATTGATATTATCGCGCATCCGGGAAATCCAGCATTTAAAATTAATTATGAAGATACAATAAAATGTTTGAATGATTATAATGTTTTAATTGAAATAAACAACAGGTCATTTCTTCCGGATCAGCTTTCTGCGAGAAAAGGAAGTTCGTCAAATTGCAGAGAAATAATGAGATTATGTGAAAAGTATAATGTAAGAGTAGTAGTATCAAGCGATGCGCATAACCAGTATCAGGTTGGATGTTTTCAGTATGCTCTTGACGTATTGGCTGAAGAAAAATTTCCGGAAAAATTAATTTTGAACAGTAATTTGGAAAAGTTATCTGAATATCTTGGTTCAATTCATTCAGATAAAGTGCCTAAAGAGGTTTTGTTTTGAAATTTCAAAAAAAAATAATTTCAGTTTTTCTTGTTTTACTGGTTTTTATAATAATTCAGCAGCCCGGATATTCTGCCGTAAAAAAAAAAAATGTTAAATCAGCAGTTAAAAAAAAAGTTAAACGTACTGGAGTCAACGATTCAGATAATTCTAAACAAAACACATCAAACGATACTTCGATAAATTTAAAACCAGATAGTAATGGTGGAGACAATATTTCTGCTAATGCGGAAAAATATAAAAAAAAAAAAAATCTGAAAATTTTACTTGATCCAGGTCACGGCGGAATGGATTCAGGCGGAACTGTTGAAAATATTGAAGAAAAAAATGTTGTACTGAAAATTGCCGGTTTTATTGCGGAAGAATTGAAATCGCCGAAATATGGAAATAAATTTTTTCCTGTATTTACCCGTAACGACGATAAATTTGTTAAACTTGCAAACCGCAGAAAAATGCAGAAAAAACATAATGCAGATATTTTTATCAGTATTCACTTGAATCTTGCTCCGAACAATTTAGAAGCTTCCGGAACTGAATTGTATTTCATTTCTGAAGAAGGAGCTCCTGATATTGAAACTGAACGTGTTGCTGCAATTGAAAATTCTTCATCAGACGGCGACAATATTGAAAGTAACGATAATGATAACGGTTTATTGTCATTTGTTCTTGCGGATTTAAATAAACGAAACATTATAAACCAAAGCATCCAGCTTGCATTGAACCTTGAAAAAAATCTTAAATATCTCAAGGATATAAAAGTTCGTCATATAAAACGAGCTCCATTTTTTGTTTTAAGGACATTGCATTGCCCGTCTGTTTTGATTGAAGCCGGTTTTTTAACTAATGATAACGACAGAAAACTGTTTCAGTCGGATGAATTTTTAAAAGAATATGCTTTTAAAATTGCTGAAGGAATAAATTCATTTTATGAAAATACAATAAAAAAAATCGAGTTTCCTTTTATAGAAAATTTATCTGATACAGGTTTGATTGATGGCGATACCGGAAATTTTAAAAAATAACATATTCTGCAGGTTTTCCATTTATATATTGTTTTTGATTGCAGGTATTTTTTTTATACTTATGTCGTTTCAGTCAGTCTGCCAATATTATGCTGTTAACCCTCAATCGTGGGACATATCTATTTACACTCAAAATATGTATCTTTTGGTAAACGGATTTTCGTTTAACACTGCGCGCGGGATAAATTTGTGGGGACATCATTTGGAACCAGTGTTATTTCCTATTGCGCATTTGGTGAAATTTTCAGGAAGACCTGAATTGATGTTTGTAATCCAAATTTTTGTTATTTGTTTCGGAGTATTTTTTGTATTTTATTTTTCTGCAAAATTAACCGAAAACTCTAAAACAGCATTTATTATATCGATATTATATTTATTATATCCTGCATTGCACAACTCTGCATTATTTGAGTTTCATCCGGGTTCTCTTGCAATTCCGTTTTTTTTCCCTTTGATTTATTTTTTAAAAAAAAACAGGCAGATATATGCTTTTTTAATTTTGTTTTTGATTTTTTAAACCCGTGAAATTTATGCCTTGCCAACCGCTTTTTTATGTTTTTATTATTTTAATGAAAACTCAACCTCAAAATATTTTTTTTTTTTTTTAATTTTAATTTTTTCGGTTTCGATCCTTGTGAT
>JAGOBX010000381.1 GCA_017999075.1 Candidatus Babelota bacterium
GGAGTATGGGGACCAAGATTCCTGCTGCCGGTTATTCCGTTATTGATTATGTTTATAATAATGTCTTACAATAATTTTAACATTAAAATAAAGGTTGTATTTTGGATTTTGTCAGGAATAGGTTTGTTGGTGAATTTACCTGCGCTTCTGTATGATTTCAGAATATTTTGCAGAACAGATGATTGGGAATATCATTTAAAAACTTTATTTATTCCACATTATTCTCCTGTTATAAAATCATTTAAATATATGTATTTGAATTTTTTTGAATTCGGGAAAATTGAACTTTTCAGCGTTTCTTTAGCAGCGCTGATAATGGTTGTTTTTATATTAAACATTTTTATTAAAACTGATTATCGTTAATTATAAAAATGAAAAAATATAATATTATTCTGATATATTAAAATAAGTCGGATTTATAATATGACAGATTTAAAAATAGTTATAGCTTCTTTGCCGCATCAGATACTTGCAGGAATGATGGAAAAAAATGAATTTGTGGAATTTGCAGTAGAGCAAATAGGATATAAATCAATAGCCGGCAACATATATATAGGCGAAGTGAAAAAAATCATACCTGCGCTGCAGGCTGTTTTTGTTGATATTGGGATTGAAAAATTAGGATTTTTGCATATAAATGAAATTATAGATATTCATTCTATTAATCCTGAATTAAGAATTAAACATAAAATAGAAAATTTATTGAAACCTGGAGATAAAGTTACAGTACAGGTTTTAAAAGACGGTTATTATGAAAAAGGTCCTCAATTAACATTAAAACTTACAATACCCGGGAAATTGCTGATAGCTTTGCCTGAACGTGAACACATAGGTTTTTCCAATAAAATTGCTGATGATTCTGAAAAAAAAAGAATAAGTAACATAATAAATGTTCATAAAAAAGAAAAAAACGGATATATTGCGCGTACAGAATGCCTTCAGTGTGCTGATGAAGAAATAATACAAGAAATTAAGAGACTGAACAGGATTTCTGAAACTATTCAATCATTGATAAAAAACGGCAGGAAGTTTGCCGAAATATATTCTAACAATGATATATTTTCAATGATTAGACGTGAGTTTATAGGAAATAAACAAGCTGTAATTTATTATGATGACATGGAGATAAAAGATAAACTTGAACAGATGATATGCTTATCTGATTCAATAAAATTATGTTATATGGAGTTTTCCGGAACAGCCGGGATTTTCAATATTTATTCCGAATATCAAAAATTAACCAGAAATAAAGTTTGGCTAAAATGTGGTGGTCATTTTATTATTGAATTTACAGAAGCGTTTACTTCTATAGATATAAATACAGGGAAGAACATTTCTGAAAAAAATAAAGAAAAAATGATTTTGCTGACTAATATTGAAGCGGTTCAGGAAATAGCTAAACAAATACGGCTGCGGAATATAAGCGGAATAATTTTAATTGATTTAATGAATATGATGACAGAAGAAGAAATAACAGAAGTTTTAACCGAACTTGAAAATGAATTATCAAGAGACAGGGTAAGAAGTAAAATTTTTTATACTCCACAAACCGGAATAATTCAAATATTACGAAGAAGAAATAAAAATAGTATTTCTCAGATTTTGTTTGAAAAATGTCATTTTTGCAGCGGTTATGGGAAAATTTTTAAACTTGATTCTCAAATAATCAACATAGAACGTAAAATTAAGGAACTCGCGCTGTTGAAAAATAAACGCAAGATTTTTATTACTGTTTCGCCGGAGTTATTTAACTTGATTGAATCTAATAACATAATAAATAAAATTGAAAAAAAATATAATGTAAAAATAATATTGAATAAAAATGAAACATATTATAAAATTCAATATAACATTGATAATACTGATAATACTGGTAATATTTTGCAAGGTGATAAATGAGACTAATGCTTTTAAGATATCATTCGAGGTTTTCAAATTACATTAAGGAAATATTGGAAAATTATAATATAACTGATTACGTGTTCAGTTCTGATGTTTCTTTTTTTGATCCTCAGGAAAAAGAACATAATCTTTTTAAAAATAAAGCCTGGCCTGAATCCCACGAGATTATTGTAAAAGCTATAAGCGATGAAGTTTCAGATGCTATTTTTGATAAAATAACTCAGCATAAAGAACAGAATAATATTGGAAATAAGATTAAAATAATATTAGTTCCCATTATAAAAAATGGATAGGAAAACGTTTCTTGTTTTGCCGAACGGCATATCTGATGAATATGAAATAAGAAGTTATCAGATGGCTGAAATACTTGCAGATAGGAATCATTGCGTATATTATGCATATATTGACAGATCACGTTTAAAGGACGATTATTGTTTCAGAACCACTATTGAAAAGCTGATTGCTTATAACATAATAAATGTAAATGCCGCCGGCAAACTCAACATAATAAATATCCCTGATATTAGTGCCGAACTTTCGTTTAAATGCGAGAATTATACACATCTTATAGAATTGATTATAGAGTATTTTAAAATAGATATTGTAATCAATTCTTCTTTTGACGTTTTTGCTCTGCCTCAAAAAATATTAGACAAAATTTTTTATATTTATGATATAAGCGAAGATTATCTTGAAATAGAGTCAAATCCTGTTATTAAAGCGTATATAGGGAATTTTATTGAAAATGAACTATATAAAGCTCAATTGAATATATCATCTTCTAAAACGCTTGCGAATATATATAAAAAAAAATATTGGACAAATATAATTTATCTCCCTAACGGAGCTGCAATCAAACAGGAAACTGATTCGGAAATGGAAAATATAAAAAAATGCCTGTTTCATAAATATGATATTACAGATAATTCGACTAAAATTATTACTGCGCTTAATCTGCCTGCTATAGGAAAAAAATTTGATTTATTGATAAACGCGTTTAATTTGCTGCAAAAAGAAATAAGTTATCCGGTTAAACTCATTATTTTGCTCAATAATGAAAATGAACAATGTCCGACTGACAACAAAGATATAATTTTTATAAATGGATTATCACAGGATGATATAAGGAAACATTTTATAATAACTGATCTCGGAGCTGTTCCTTTGATAAAATGCAATTATACAGATGGTTTGCTTCCTATAAATATAATTGAATATGGAATGTTAAGAAAACCTGTGCTTTGCGCTGTAACTGAAGAATTGCAGAATCATAACCTTCCTCATATAATATTTGCAAGCAACAAAGTTTCAAGCTGGACTGCTGCTATGAAATGGGGATTAGAATTGAAATGGAATGAATACTGGAATCCGGAAATAGATAAATATAGATGGGATAAACTAATACTTTTACTTGAACGGCTTATAATAAGAACAGGGAAAAAATAAATTATTATGGATTTAATTATTAAAGAACACTCGGATAATTATATAATAGAAGTAAAATCTTCAGGTAAAAATATTAATAAAGAATTTAGCGATGTGAACGGAATATTTGAATATTTAAAAGATGATTTTCCTGTGGCAAGTACAAATCTTAAAATAGATATAACCAATCCTACTAAACGGCTGCTTATAAAAAATATTTTTGAGAAAACATTGAAATACCAGAAAAATAACGGAATAACTCTGGAATATATAATAAAACGCAATCAGATAAGAAAATCACAGCCTGCTTCAGTAAGAGAATTAAACGCTGTCAGGAAAATTGCCGGAGATACTTCTTCTTTGAACAACGCGAATTTTATGGCTGCAGAAAATGTCGCAGTATATAAATTATACGCTGACGTGCTTGTAGATAAAGCAGATAAAATTTTGTCTGAAAATTCTTTTGATACTGATGATATTATACCTATTAATACAGCAAAAATTCTTAAAGAAATCATGACAAATTTGAATAATCTTGTAAAAAATAATTATCTTGTCCATAAAAATGTTAATTTGATTTCTCTCAGGAATTATATTAGCAAACTGCTTCTTAAATTTGATTCTCAGCAAAATCAGAGAAATAAACCGAAAGAAGAAGATGTAATTCAAATATTGAAAAAAATGCGTAAAACATCAAGTTATGCCGGACTTGAAAAATATATTGATTTGTTGTTTGATCCTGAAACTACGGAAGAGTTAAAACTTGAAGTTATAAGTCTTGTAAAATTT
>JAGOBX010000382.1 GCA_017999075.1 Candidatus Babelota bacterium
ATTAAATATAAAATTTAAGGACATTTGTCAATGTAATTATTGTGTTAAAAATACAAAGTGTAGGTTATTTATAAAAAATATTGATATTTATCATAGGAGTAAATGTTATTAACTCTATAAAAATATTTTTATTTGATATTGACGGCACGCTGGTCAGACTCGACGGAGCGGGGTTGCGCGCTCTTGATAAAGCATTTTTTGATATTTTCAAAATCAAAGACATTTCGTATAAAGTTGATTTTTATGGTAAAACCGATCCTGCAATATACGAATGCATTCTTGAAATCGCTGGTATTCCTACTGATTATGCTCAAAAATATTACAATCAAATTGCGGAAAAATATCTGGATTATTTAAAATTAGAAATAGATTTAATTGAAAAAAATCCTGTAATCGAAGGAGTTATAGATTTTCTTGAATTGATAAAAGACAATAAAAAAATTTATACCGGTTTATTGACAGGAAATATTGAACAAGGCGGGTACATTAAAATCGGGAAATGGGGATTAACAAAATATTTCGGATTCGGCGCATTCGGCAGCGATTCAAAAATAAGGAGCGATCTTGTCAGCATAGCTCTGAACAGGGCTAAAAAAAAATATGGCCTGAAAAATATCGGGTTAAAAAATATATTTGTTATCGGTGATACTCCTCTTGATATAAAATGCGCTCAGGATAACGGAGTTGTTTCTGTGGCTGTAGCTACCGGAAAATATACCGCCGAATATCTTAAATCATTCAATCCTGATTACTGTTTAAAAAATCTGAATGAATTTAATTTCGAATGATTTACTTAACAAAATGTTTGATGAACTGAATTATTACGGAAAACACAAAATTCCAGTTTTATTTATAATTGATTACTTAAAAAAAAAACCTATCATTATCCCATTTTCCGATTTATCAAAAAAAAACAAAAATATTTTTTTTGATCTAAATGGTTGCCGAAATTCTTATTTCAGAATAAATAACGGAAAAACCAATTCTTCAAAACATTGTTCTTCAATATCAATAAAAAACAAAATAAGTTTCCACGATTATAAAAATAAATTTGATAAAATAATCGGACATTTAAAAAAAGGGAACAGTTTTCTAGTCAATTTAACTGCACCTACAGAAATCGAATTGGCAAACGGATTCAACAACATATTTTATTCGGCAAAATCAAAATACAAAATGAATTATAAAAATGAATTTATATTTTTTTCTCCGGAAACATTTATAATAATAAAAAACAATATAATTTCCACGTTTCCCATGAAAGGAACAATACGCGCGGATATTCCTGACGCAGAAAAAATAATTTTATCGGATGAAAAAGAATCTGCAGAACACATTACAATAGTTGATTTGCTTAGGAATGATATCGGTTCTGTTGCAGAAAACATTAAAGTTTTAAAATTCAGATATATTGATAAAATTAAAACCGCTGCATACGAATTGCTCCAGGTGAGTTCTGAAATATGCGGAACACTTGAAAAAAACTGGAACACCAGATTAGGAGATATACTGGAAAAAATATTGCCTGCAGGTTCTGTGACAGGAGCGCCGAAAATAAAAACTCTTGAAATAATCAAAGATACCGAAAAATATGACAGGAATTATTATACAGGCGTTTGCGGATATTTTGACGGAACAAATCTTGATTCCTGTGTTATGATACGGTTTATTGAAAATATTGGTGATAAATTTTTTTTTAAAAGCGGCGGAGGTATTACAATATACAGCAATCCTATTTCAGAATATAACGAACTGATTGACAAAATTTATATTCCGGAATAATGGAACTGTTTCCAAAATATATTTATATATTTTTTCACAAAATAAACTTATTGTTTATCAATATATAAATTTTGTAAAAAATGGCAGAACTGCCAGGATGGCAGAACTGCCAGAATGGCAGAACTGCCATTTGGAAACATTCCCATAACCGCTAATTATAACAAAAAAATTAAAACAGAGCGTATTTTTAAATTGCACTTTTTAATATTTAAAATATACTTATACAAAGTTTAAATTCAGGAGATAAATTTGTTATGAGTATTATAAATGTCGGATTAGCAGGATTCGGAACAGTAGGAACCGGAGTAGTGAAAATACTGCAATCTCAAAAAAAAGATTTAAAAGAAAAAACCGGAATTACTATAAACTTAAAAAGGATAGTTGATGTTGATATTTCTCGCGACCGCGGCATAAAAATTGATAAATCCGTAATTATTTCAGATAATCTTAAAGACATTACTGAAGATAATGAAATAGATATAGTTGTAGAACTTATTGGAGGAACTTCTATTGCAAAACAATTCATGCTTTCCTCAATAAAAAGCGGAAAACATATAGTTACAGCTAATAAAGCATTATTGTCGGAATATTCTGAAACAATATTTACAGGTTGTCATGAAAACAATATTTTAATCAATTTTGAAGCTAGCGTATGCGGAGGAATTCCTGTAATAAAATCTTTAAAAGAAGGATTAATTGCAAACAAAATTAATTCTATATACGGAATAGTCAATGGGACTGCAAATTATATTTTAACTCAAATGTCTTTATATCAAAAAACATTTGAAGACGCTTTAAAAGAGGCCCAATCTAAAGGGTTTGCAGAATCAGATCCAAGTTTTGATATTGAAGGGAAAGACAGCGTTCATAAATTAGCCATTCTTGCAATGCTGGCTTACGGAATCCCTGTAAAATTAAAGGATATATATTGTGAAGGAATCAAAGAATTAACTCCATTAGATTTAAAATATGCTCATAAACTTGATTATGAAGTCAAACTTCTCGCTATAGCAAAACTTCACAATGCTAATATAGATTTGCGTGTTCATCCAACATTAATTCCAAAAAATTCTATTCTTGCAAATACTTCTTTTGAAAATAACGCTATATATGTAAGCGGAGACAGTGTTGGTCATTTAATGTTTTACGGGAAAGGAGCGGGAATGTTTCCAACTGCAAGCGCTGTAGTAAGCGATATAGTAGATATAGCAGTAAAGAAAATAAATAAATGCGGCGCGGCTTATAACTATTTTCATTCAAAACAGGATTTAACTATAAATCCGATGTTTGCTTTAAAAACCAAATATTATTTACGGATAACTACTGCAGACAAAACATATGTTTTATCTAATATTTCAAAAGTATTAAGCGATAACCATGTCAGCATAGCTTCGCTTCTACAAACAGAAACAAATGAAAACGGAAATGCAATTATTATAATTATGACGCATAACGCTCTTGAAAAATCAATAATCAGCGCTGTTCAGATACTGAAT
This sequence comes from Candidatus Babelota bacterium, assembly GCA_017999075.1. GTDB lineage: Bacteria > JAGOBX01 > JAGOBX01 > JAGOBX01 > JAGOBX01 > JAGOBX01. The sequence goes on from JAGOBX010000382.1 coordinate 3,279, forward strand.
AAATTGTCATGCGTTAAAGACAAGGTTTTAGCTGTAAGAGTGGAAGACAATATGTAATATAATTTTTATAATGCTGTTGTTTTTAACCGTTTGAAATTTTAAAAACTATGGACAAATTTTAAAAAATTTATGGGCACCACAAAAAAAATTCAATGTGTTAAATGCGGAAATGAATGGGAAACATGGAATAATCCTATTCCAACTGTTGACGCTCTTATAGAAATATATGAAAATAAAGAATATAAAGGCATTGTATTAATTGAACGAAAAAATTTTCCTTACGGCTGGGCTATTCCAGGCGGATTTATGGATTATGGCGAAACAGCCGAATACACTGCTGTCAGAGAAGCAAAAGAAGAAACAGGGTTAAATGTAGATATAACAGGTTTACTTGGTTTTTACAGCGATCCTTCGAGGGATCCGAGACATCACACTGTAACAGCAGTTTATATATGCAGAGCAGAAGGAATTCCAATAGCAGGAGACGATGCAAAAAATGCAAAAATTTTTCTGCCTGAAAAAATCAGAGAATCTCTTGCATTTGATCATTCAAAAGTTATAAACGATTATATTAAATGGCGAGAATATAAAAAAAATGAAAATTAAAAAAAAATATCCTAAAATTTTAGTGGTGGATGATGTTTTTACAAATTTGGAAATAATTGAAACTCATCTTTCAGAAAAAAATTATGTTGTTGAAAAATTAAACAACGGCGATGATGCAATAAATAAAATCATCGAATCAATTCCTGATAATCTTCCCGATTTAATACTGCTCGATGTGGAAATGCCCGGTAAAAACGGGTATGAAGTCTGCAGTATTATAAAAAACGC
>JAGOBX010000383.1 GCA_017999075.1 Candidatus Babelota bacterium
AAAATTTCCGAGATGGGCGATAGCATATAAATTTGAACCAGAACAAGCAATATCAAAAATTATTTCTGTTGAAATGTCGGTAGGAAGGACAGGAACAATTACGCCAATAGCCAATTTTGAACCTGCAGTTCATCTTGCCGGTACAATGGTTAAGCGGGCAACATTGCATAATGAAGATTATATAAAAGAAAACGATATAAGATTATTTGACAGCGTAGTTATTGAGAAAGCAGGAGAAATTATACCTGCTGTAGTAGAAGTGAAACTCAATGAAAGAAAAGGAAATGAAAAAAAAATAGAATTTCCGAAACAATGTCCGGTATGTTCAAGCGATGTTATAAAATTCGAAGGAGAAGTAAAATATAAATGCATAAACCCAGAGTGCCGGGCGCAGATTATCAGGAAAATCGAACATTATTTTTCAAAGAATTTTGGCGTTGATATATGCGGAGGAATAAAAACTGCCGAATTGCTGGTAAATAATGGTCTTGTGAAAAATGTTTCGGATTTATATTATATTACCGAATCTGTCCTTGTGAATCTTGATCGTTTCGGAAGTAAAAGCGCGTCGAATTTAATCGAATCAATAGAAAAAAGCAAGACTGCAGAATTTTATAAGAAAATAAGCGGGTTTGGAATAGATTTTGTCGGGCCGACCGCAGCCAAATTGTTGGTCAAATATTATAAAAATATAGATGAATTGATAAATACAAAATACGAAGATTTGATTGAAATAGATGGAATTGGCGGTAAAATGGCGAATTCGATTACAACTTTTTTCAAACTGCCGCAGGTAATTAATATGATTGACAGAATGAAAAAAATGAACGTTACATTTGAAAATAAAGAAACTGATAAGAGTTCAAAACTTCGGGGAAAATCGTTTGTTATAACAGGAAAACTGCCGTCTGGAAAAAAAAGAAATGAACTGGCTGATATTATTTTTTCTAACGGAGGAAATGTTTTATCAAGTGTAACAAAAGATACTGATTATCTTATCTCAGGAGATGAAGATTCAAAAAGCTCGAAATTTAAAAAAGCTGTTGAATTCGGAATCAGTATTATTTCTGAAAACGATTTTTTTAAAATGTTATAATTATGATTGGGTTTTATGAATAAAAATTATAAATATTATATCTCATACAGCAATGCTATATACGGTCCGTATGAATATAACGAACTTGAACAGTATATTACTTCTGAAACTATAGTCTGCAGGGAAGGCGACGATGATTGGAGTTATGCCAAAGATATGCCTGAACTTCGGAATATTCTTGAAAAAATTCTGCTGAATCATAATGAACCTAAAAAATTATATTCTAAGTATTATGCTTTGATAGATGAAAAAGAATACGGGCCGTATTCTTTAGAGCAGTTGAAGGAGTTTGTGAAAAAAAATACAATTATAAGGCAGGCCGGCGGTTCAGACATTGAAAAATCTGAAAATCCGGATTTGAATAAAGATTGGCATCCGGCTGAACTCTGTGAAGAACTGGAATCTTTTTTTAAGTTGAAAGATGAAGTACATATTAAAGACTGGTTTTATTTTGACGATTCTGAAAATGAATTAGGTCCTTATTCAAAAGATGAATTCGATAAACTGATTGAAGATAAAATTATTACTGAAAAAATGCTTGTAAAACATATTAATTGGAAAGAACCGGTATCTCTTTGCGACACCAAATTATATAAAACCAGGAATATCGGAAATGAATCAGAATTAATTGAGGATAATAAAAATAAAGTTTTTTTTAAAAATAAAAAAAAGATTTCAGGATTAATTGTAATTCTGTTTTTAATTATTTCTGCGGCAGGAATTTATTTTTATTTCAATTATTCAAAAAATAAAAATAACATTATTTCTCCAGATCATACCAATGAACTTAATGCTGTTAAACCTGGAACAGTTCAGGGATTGTTGCCAAATAAAATATCGAATGATTCAACTATATTAAACGATACAACAATAATTCTGGTTCAATCAAATATTGATGAAGTATTCGGGAATAATGGCGGAATAAATAATTTTATTCCGGGAAAACTGTATGTAATATTTGTTGATGTGGGTCAAGGAGACGGATTTATAGCCATAACTCCGTCCGGAAAAATTCATGTCATAGATGCTGGAACTGAGGGAAGTGAAATTATTTTTTATTTGAAAAAATTAGGAGTTAAACAAATTGAATCATTAGTTATGACGCATCCTCATAACGATCATATAGGCGGAATACCGGATATTTTAAAATATTTTAAAGTTAAAAACTGTTATGATTGCGGGGCAGCTCATTCATCAGGAATTTATAGAAAAATTTTGAAAATGATATCTGAAAAAAAAATTAAATATCAGCTTTTATCTGGCGGGCAAAAATTAAATTGGGATAAAGAAGTAAAAATTGAGGTTCTCCATCCTGATAAAAAAAAATATGATAATTTAAATAATTATTCTATTGTTTTCAGAATGACATATGGGGCAACCTCTGTTTTATTCACAGGAGATGCAGAAGATGAAGCTCGTTTTAAAATAATGCAGAAATATAAAAGTCAGCTTAAATCAACTGTTTTAAAAGCAGCTCATCATGGAAGTCATAACGGAATAGATCAAAACTTTTTGGAAGCAGTTAAACCTGAATACTGCGTAATATCGTGCGGGTTAAACAATCATTTCGGACATCCCCACAATGATGCTCTTATTTTGATGAATAAATATAAATTGAAAATTTTCCGTACTGATTTTGATGGGAATATTATTATGGAAAGTGACGGGAAAAAGGAAAAAATATGGGCAGATGTGTTAGGATATGACACTGTTCATTTTGATTTTAAAATTAATCATTCAGTTTCAACTAATTTTTCTGATTTGAAAATTGATGATAATATTTGGAAAATATACGGGAATAAAGAACGTTTTGAATACTCGAAAAAAGGTCTTGTTATTTCAGCAGAACCTTTTGAAAATATATATAATTATTCAAAAAAAACTGTTTTACTTATAAAAAAAAGACCTGAAAATCAAAATACCATTTCAATAATACGAATGAAAGGTTCGGAATTTGAAAGTACTGACGGTGCAATTTTAGCATATTATGACATGAAAAATTGGATATCATTAAGCTGCGCTGAAGGAAAAATGATATCTTTGACTAATTCTGTAAAAGGAAAATATGAAATAGAATATTTTAAATTTTTCAATGTCCCGAAATATTATGCTGTTGAAATTCACGGGAATAATATTAATTTTGCTGTGAGTGAAGATAAATCAAATTGGTTTATAATAAAACGTTATGAAAGTAAAGAAATTGGATTCAAGCCTTCTTCCGCTAAAATTGGATTATCTTCAAATTCATGGCACAAACAAAATAAGTCTAAATCCATATTTTTTAATTATTCGGAATATGTTACAAGATAAAATATACGAACAACCTGTTAAAAATTTGAAGTTTGACAAATATATATGCAAAACATATTTTCAAGATATGGAATTTGAAGATTTGCAGAAAATTATTTGTGAATTAGAATCAAATAAGTATAAATCATGTGGTAATTTAAAATTAGGTCGTGCCGGAATTATAGAAATTAAAATTAAAAATAATGAATTTGTTATAAGACAATATTCACGCGGCGGTGCAGTTTCCGGAATATTAAAAAATAAATATTTATCAGAATCCAGGTTTATTCAGGAATTTTATTTGTTGAAAATTCTCGAAGAAAAAAAATTTAAAACTGTAATTCCGTCTTTTTTAATTTATTATAAATGTTTTCCTTTTTTTTATTCCGGGTATTTAGCTACCTATAAATTATCAGGGTATATTAATTTTTATGATTATATAATAAATAATAAAACTGATTTTTTAAAAAAACGGATAGATTTGTTTTTTAAAATATTAGTTAAAATATCAGAATTGAATTATATGGGTATTTATCACACGGATATTCAATTAAAAAATATTATGATTTCTAATGATTTTAACGATATTGCAATTATTGATTTTGATAAGGGAAAAATCGTGAAATTAAAAAGCAAATATTATTTTGCAGCTATGTTTTACAGGTTTTTGAGATCACTTGTAAAACATAGCAAAACATTGAATATAGTAG
>JAGOBX010000384.1 GCA_017999075.1 Candidatus Babelota bacterium
AATTGTATAAATTATAAAGTATCATAAATCGGAATTAGTTTGTCGGAACCTTTGAATTTTATTGGTTCGAGCTGCTGAAAAGTATAGTGTTCTGAATTTTGTGAAAAAGTTTTATCGCAGACATATATTTTTTTTGCAGGAGTTGAAGAACATATTCTTGAAGCAAGGTTAACTGCGCTTCCGATTATAGTGTAATCCATACGTTCCTGTGAACCGATATTTCCCGCTATTACAGGACCTGTACTTATACCTATTCCTATATCTATGCGTACTCCGAATCGCTGCATCCAGGAATTATTTGCTTTTTCAAGTTCTGTCATGAATTCCTTGGCTGAATTTATTGCGTTTGCAGAATCGCAATCATAAGAAACCGGAGCGCCGTACACAGCCATAACAGCATCGCCTATAAATTTATCAATCGTACCTTTGTGCTTGAAAACAATTTCCACCCATATAGAAAAATATTCATTAAGTATGGTTACGAGTATGTCAACCGGGGTAGCAATTGAAAGTTTTGTAAAACCGCGTATATCAGCGAAAAGAATTGAAACTTCTGCTGAACATCCTCCGAGTTTAGTGGAAAATTCAGGATTTTTGATAACAATATCGGCAACATCAGGAGAAAGATACCGAGACAGTTTTGACCGTATATTTTCTTCTTGTTTTAATGCTTCCATCAGGTTCAGGCGTTCTATTGATATTGAAAGCTGATTGGCAAAAGCTGTAAGAAATTTTAATTCTTCATCAGTGAACTGAACAGAGCTTACAGAATTAGTAATATAAATTAATCCTATAGTTTTATCATTAGTCCAAATCGGCGCGCACATAGCCGACATTATTTTGAGACTGGCAATGCTTTGGCTTGAAGCAAAACGTTCGTCACAGCTTGCGTCTAATGTTATTATTGACGATTGTTCATCAATAACAAATTTCGCTAAAGTTTTACTTATTTTAGCTTCTTCGTGTGATGCTGAATTGGCAACACAGTTAAAAAAACCGTTTTCATACATTAGAATATATCCGTGTTCGTATTTTAATCCTTTGCTAATCCATTTAAGTGTTGCATCGTATAATTCCTGTTTGGAAAAAATGGTATTAAGTTCTTTAGACATTTCATAAATTATTGAAAGTTTGTTGAATTCTTTATTTGACCGGTTGTTTTCATTATCAGAAAGAAGTGTATTGATATTCAGTTTTTTTTTATCAATATCTTTAAAACTTATTTTAGTTATTATAGTGTTTGAAAGATCGTTTGAGCGATCACATGAAAAATCATTATTAATGTCGAATGATTGAGTATTATTTGCTGCTGCTGATTTTCTGATAAAATGATCCGGTCCGTGTTGAGCAAGATTGAAAAGTTCTGATTCCGGAATATCAGTTATATAACTGTTGCGCATGCCTATAAAAAAGAATTGTCCCTGAGATAATTCTGCAGAACCTGAAATTTTTTTTTCATTAACAGTAATACCGTTTCTGCTGTTTAAATCAGTGATTATTATTTTATCCGCAGAAATGGTTATCTGGCAATGTGTTCCTGATATTGTGGAATCTTTTATTATTATGTCATTTGTATCTTTTCTTCCAATAGTATAAGTTTTGTTGTTATTTAGAATATAAATGTTTTCTTCAGAACCGAATTGAATAATCAAAGCTTTCATTTTATCGTCACCTGCCGAATTCAAGCCGTTCGCCTAATTTATGAGGCAACCCGGCATTAATAATAGATTTTTTGGCTGATTCTATATCATAAGCTACTCTGCGGTTTTCTACTTTCATTTCAGAATTATCAAAAATTAAATATGAAGCGTAAGGATTTTTATCCCGGGGTTGACCGACGCTTCCTGAATTTATTATATATTTATATTTAGTTATATCTAGTCTGAACGTTTTGTTTTCTGAAAAATTAAAGACTTCAACGCTTCCGGTTTCAGGATTATATTGGAAAATAATAGGGATATGAGTGTGTCCTATAAAACATACGGGTTTGTATATATATTTGAAATTTATACTTGCTGTTATTGAATTAGTAATATAATCAGTAAGAGGATTTGTCATGGAACCGTGAGCTATTTGAAAATTATCGAAACTCATTGTAGGAGATAGGGTTCCGAGATATTCATAATTTTCAGGAGATATAACTTTTCGGGAATAGACTACTGCTTCAATAGCATTCGGATTGAAATTTGAAGTATTTATTTTATCTATAACGCCCCAATCATGATTACCGGGTATTACGTAATCGCATACGTTTCTTATTCTCGAAATTGTTTCATTTACAAAAACTCCGTAACCTATACAATCCCCCAAACAAATATATTTTTCAGGCATAAAAGTTTTCGCATCATTAAGAATTGATTCAAGAGCATGCAAATTGGAATGAATATCAGAAATAATACAATACTTCATACTTGATTTAATACCGGATTATTTTTATAGTTTTTAATATTAACATCAAACAATTTTTTTGTCAATTTTTTATTTGTCTGAAATTATTTCTTTCAAAATTTACGAGTAAAATAAAAATCTATTCTTTTATTCCGAACTTCCGGGGATCCATTTTTCCAGAAGTTTTTTAAATGTCCCGTCTTGTTTTATTTCGTCAAAAGCGTTTTGCCATAACTTTAAGGTTTTTTCCGGAGTTCCGGCAGAAATGGCAACATAAAATTCATATTTTTTTATTGTATAAAGTTTTGACAGGTCATTTATAGAAAAACCTGCTTTGCTGAATATTTCAGGAGCAGTCATGTCAGTAAAAACCCCGGCATCCACTTTTCCTTCATACACCCATTTTCCGCATTCCACAGGATCAGGGGTTTTAGTTAAATTCTGGAAATTTTCTTTAAGAAGTAATTCCTGTGAAAACCATCCGTTTACAGTGCCGATTGATTTTAATTTTTTAGCTTCTTCCAAAGAAGATATTTTTATATTTGAATCTTTTTTTGAATATAAATTATCATTATAACTGCCGATAGGCCCCAACCAATGAAATAAATTTTCTCTTTTTTCAGTCCTTGTCGTAGAAAACAAAACCACATTAGGATTTATCAGAGCAAGCTGATAAGCGTCATCCCAGTACATGAGTTTTATATTATTTGGAATACCAAGTTTTTTGATTATTTCTTCCACAACTTCAGTTGCGAGTCCTGTTATTTTGCCGTCTTTTTCAAAGGTTATCGGCGGATAATCTTCAGTAACAAGCTGTAAAATATCAGGAGCGAAATAATTATAATCAGGGTATGCTTTTCTGTAAAATTCATGAAATTCTCCGGTTTTTTTTAAATAATCTATTTTTTCCTGCCATAAATTTATTGTTTCATCAGGTGTATTGATATTAAAAGCTACATATAAAAGTGCAGTGTTCGAAGTGAAAACTTTTTGAACATCATTCATTTTTTTGTTAAGTATTTTCATAAAAATAGGAAAAGCATAAGAATTTGAAGCATATAACGAAATTTCTTTGTTGAATAATTTATGAATGCCGTCATAATCGTCTTTTACATAAACCAGATTAGTGAATCCTGCATTTTTTAAAGCCTGCTCATTGAAATAATCTTTAAGCACTCCTATTGATTGGATCTTTTTTAAATCTTCGAAATTTTTTATTTTGAAATTTGAATCTTTTAGCGCAAACATAGAATTATCTACTGTTCCGATAGGACCTGCCCATTTGAATAATTTTTTTCTTTCAGGCGTTAATGCAGTAGAAATTAATACTGCATTAGAATCAGTTAATGTTTTTTGGTAAGATATATCCCATGGCAATATTTCTATGGTGTCATTTGAGTTAATTAGTTTTAAGATTTGATTGACGATTTCAATGTCAGGAGCTACAACAACAGTTTCTCCGTTTTCAAAATAAATCATAGGTTCTTCAGCATAAATATTGAAATTTGAAATTGCATAATAAGGTTCATCTGATTTTTTTAAATTTTCTGAAAATATTGAAAATGGAAAAATCAATAATAAAAATAGCGTTAATATTTTTTTGTAACTTGTTTTGATTGAAAATTCAGACATAATCTAAAAATCCCTCCGTAAAATAAAAATTAATCATGGCAAAATAATAAAATCGAATATTGTTAAGAAA
>JAGOBX010000385.1 GCA_017999075.1 Candidatus Babelota bacterium
GGATATTACTGCTGTTAACTTTGATTATTCGAATACTCAATCTGTTTTGTTTAAGGAAGGTCTTCCTGCAAAAGTATATAATGTCGGAAATAAAAATCTAAATCCCGGCGATTCTAATGTCTTAATCCTTGATTTTGAAGTTTCTACTTCGTTTGACAATGATATACTTAATAAAATTATCGTAACCGCTGATAATTCCGGAAATTATAATTTATCTGATATTAAGAAATTAAAGTTGTGGATGGAAACCGGAAACCAGTCTTTCAGCTCAAGTTCTGATTTGATGATATCTGAATTGAATTATAATTCGGGGTCAGGTTCCGCTGAATTTGATAATCTTAACATTCCTCTTTCGAAATCTGCTTATAAACGTTTTTATGTAACTTATGACATTGATACTTATGTCAGATTCAGCGACAATAATTTGCTTAATGCGTATATTCCAAGAAAAGGAATTTACAGCGTTTATGCATCGAATTATTACAAACTCGATTCTCCTGGAAATGCTTATCTGAGAATTTTTTATAAATCACTTTCAGTTGCTTCTGATTCTATTTCAAGATCTAACGAGCCATTTGACTTCACCGTTTCCGCGAATGATTCGTTTGGTAATTATGATAAAGATTATAATAAAACAATCTCTATTTCTGTTTTGCCGGGCATCTCAAATATCTCTAAATCATTAACTGTTGATTTGTATCCGTTTAAACAATCTGATAACGGGTATAAATTGTTTGATAATTCTTGCACATTGTTTTTGAAAGGTGAATATTTTATTACGGTTTACGATGGAACTGATTCCGCTGTAAGTAATAAAATTTTTGTAAAACCTGGATTCACTGAATCTTTCAGCATATTTGATTATGACACGATTTACTTTGAAAATGTTAAAACAGGAATTTTTAAAATTACAGCTTATGACAATTATGGTAATTTAAGCGATACTTCTGAAAATTTCAGATTTGAAATATTGTCTAAATCTGAAACTACAGCTTATGCAGTTGTCTTGAATTCTGATAATAACAGCGTTGTAACTTATAATTTCACATTGCCTGGCACAGCAGGAGACTGGTATGTTATTAGAGTTATTTCTTTGAATTCATTAAAAACTGTTATATCGCAACCATTGTATATTATAAGTCCTGATACTGTTTCGCCGGTACCACCTGAATTGTATATTTCATCTATTGAATATGAAATGGATGCTAAAGTTACCATACGTTTTGCTAATTCTGTCGATACTGACGTAAGATATTATGTGATATTGAGATCTGATAATTATAATTCTGTATTCTATGACACACTTTCAGGAAATCCTGTTTATCCGGTTTATGAAGATATAAATTTATTTACAGATAGTGATGTTGTTAATGGAAAAAAATATTATTATACGGTTTATGCAGTTGATTTTGCCGGAAATATCGGAGATACTTCAATGGTTAAGGAAGGTATTCCTAATAATGTTAATCCTGCGTCTCCTTCAGGACTTATGGCTGAACCTCTTCCTCAGGGAAACAGCGTGAAACTTACGTGGAATAATAATTCTGAAGTTGATTTACAAGGTTATACGATTCATAGGCGAAGTGATTTTGATACAATGTTTTTAACAGAACAAAACGATGCTGTAACTGTGGTTTATGCTCCTATAAATGAATTTGTTGACACAGGTCTTGAAAACCTTAAAACATATTATTACAAAATAAAATCATTCGATAATTCATTGCCGCCTAATTACAGCGGATATTCTCAGATTACTGCTATGGCTACGCCTTATGATATTCAGCCTCCTTATAAACCTGATACTTTTACACTGAACATTGATTATAATTTTATATCTTTGAAATGGAATAAATCAAAATCTGATGATGTTGCTTATTATCAGATTTTCAAATCGGACAAAGAAGAAGATGCGATGGAAATTTTGTATGATACTGTTCCATCTAATGTTTTAAATTATAATGATTATAATTGTCAGGAAAACAAAAAATATTATTATACAATACGATGCGTTGATTCTTCAAACCTTACAAGCGAATTTTATAATGTTAATAGTATTGTTTATGCCGATACTATTCCTCCGAACCCTGTAAGTTCTATAACAGTTTTAACTGATACAATTTCTTTGTCTGTAAATATTTCATGGACAGATAATAATAATTTTGGTAATGATACTTTGCTTTATAACATCTACAGAAATGACGTGATTATTGACACGAAATTTTCCGTTGACGCCATATCAGACAGAAATATTCAATATAACAAAACCTATACTTATAAAGTTTCTATAACTGATAATGCAGGATTGAAATCTTAGGTTGTTCAGGCTGCTTCTGTTTCAACTGAAGTGGTTCCGGACAGTATAACTGATTTTAAAATTTCTTCTGACAGCGGTATTGTGAAATTGAATTGGTCTGATTATTCAATAAAAAACAATGATGTTAAAAATTATATGATTTACAGAAAATTGTCTGATGATATAGAATTTGACACGATTTTTGCTGCTGATTCGGGAATTAAAGAATTTTTTGATACTTCAGTTGTTAATGATACTTATTATTACTATTGTGTTTCTGTCTTTGATTTATCCGGAAATTTTAGTGGAAAATCGAATGTACTTGAAGCTTATCCTCAGATGGTAGATACTGTTCCGCCGGTTCCTGTCTCAAATTTTAGAATTGTAAATGGAATAAAGCAGATTCAATTATATTGGTCGCCGTCTATTTCCGGAGATGCGTCTTATTATAAAGTTTACCGCACAAAAAATTTGAGTGATACGTCTAATCCTAATAATGATATCGCTACTTTAATGCCTGATGATACTATGTATATTGATGCGTCTAATCTGGATTTGTGGGAAACTTATTATTATGTTGTAAATGTTTTTGACAACGCATATCCTGTTCAGAACAGCAGTTTCTCTGAAGTTTTATCAGGAATAGCAGAAGATGATGATACTGTTCCTCCGGTTTTATCAGGGTTTGTTAAAATAGCGTCAGATACCTATGGAATTATTATTGATTGGATTGCAGCTGTAGATTCTTCGTCTGCAATAACATATAAAATTTACAGAAATAATATTCTGATAGCAGAACTTGTGAATTTTGATTATTATTACGATTCTGCAGAATTAAATTATAATCAGGTATTGTATTATGATTTTGTTTATAATTATAAAATATTTGCAGTAGATAAATCTATGAATTATTCTATACCTATTGAATCTCAGGTTTATTTTGTCGATTATCTCGCTCCTTATGTTGAACATTCGCCTGTAACTGAAATTACTGAAAATAATAAAATTGTTATAACTGCAAAAATTACTGATAAATATTCTTTTGTTCTTCCGGTCGGAAAAGTTCAGTATTATCATTCTGTTGCACCTGATGTGATAAAAGAAATTCCTCTTAATTATTCTACAACTTTTACAGGAGAAATCCCTGCGACTGATGTTAATGCTGGAATATTATATTACCGGATAATTGCTGATGACGTCAGCATTTATTCGTTGTCTTCATATTATCCTGTAAATGAATCTTATTTCGCAGTTATCGTTGATAAAACACCTGTTTTAATTACTGATACTTCCGCTCCTGTGCTGCAATATGTTCAGGATACTTTTGTATTGACCGCCGGAGAAACGTTTGTTCTTACAGTAAAAGCTTATGACAACTCCGATTCCCAAAATCTTTCGATAAAACTTTATTTTGGTCTTGATGCTTTCAATGAAGAAATTCAGTTTGTAAGAATTTCTCCTGAATACTGGATATGCAATCTTTATACTTATAATAGAAATTCCGGCGTTTATAAATTTTATATCTCTGCAACTGACGATTCGGGAAATATAGGATATGTGATTGAAAACGGCGACACTAAAAATGCAGATAATCCTTTTAAAATTAAAATTTGGGCTAAACCTGAAAATTTGCGTACAGTAATAAATTATCCTAACCCATGGCCTGATCCTAATAATCCGGATTTGCCTATTACTATACGGAATTTACCTATGGATAAAGGTATGACTATAAAAATTTTTACAATTTCAGGTGAATTTGTCCGCGAATTGAAGTTTGGTCAGGAAATTTCCGG
>JAGOBX010000011.1 GCA_017999075.1 Candidatus Babelota bacterium
ACCTATAATATTACTGAATTATATAAAAAAAACAAGAACTAAAAATACAAAACCTTAAAATTAAAAAAAATAAGAATTTCCAAATAATTTTTTATTCAGTTAATTTTATTTATAATTCGTTTATATCCAAGTCCATCAATTTTTAATTTTGAGTTAATACTTAAATTTAATCTTGTTTTGTAATCTGATATTTTTATAAAAAAATCGTTTAATTTAGTTACAAAATCATCAGGATTAAAAATGCCGGCATTTAAAATACAATTATTATAAAAATTTGAATTTCTAAGTTGTTCTGAATTTTGGTTGATGACTATAGAAGGAGTGCCTGTACACATTGTTTCATATAAAGATATACCGCCGCTAATAACAGCAATATCAGAATTATAATATAATTTAGCGAGTTCTGCCGAATTTAATTCTGGTTTTATTATGTGAATATTTTTTTGAGGTTTCATGGAGTTAATTTTTTCAGATGCAGTAATTAAAGTTATTTTCCAGTTATAAAAGTTTATATTTTTCAAATTAGAAATTAAAAATTCTGCTATTCCTGCTGGATCTGATCCTCCGAAAAATAGAATAACACTTTTAATTTTTTTTCTGATTTTTTTCTGTTTTTTATTTATTTTTGAATAAACCGGATTTAACAAAATAAATTTTTCTCCGAACAACCTGTTTCTTGAAGATTTTTCATTATGTATATTTGCATCAATCAGTAAATCGACTGAATTTCTACCGCTGCCTAAATCATCAATTGATATTATTTTTAATCCGATTGATTTTAATTTTTTAACATATTCAAGGTCAGTATCTTTAATGTCTAATACAATAACATTTTTTTTTGAAGAATTATGTTTGGACAATATTTTTTTTATAATATTGAATTCTTCTCCAGATTTATTGAAAGCTAAAAAATTTTTAAATTTCAGCAATCCGGAAAATTTATTAAAAAATAAATTATCACGTTTTATTAGTAATATTTTTTCGGAATTGTTTTCATTAATCAAATCATACAGCATCAAACATCTAAATAAATGTCCGGATCCAAAAAATTTATTAATATTAAATCTTAAAATAATCATTTTTAAAAAACTTATTTTTTAACTTGTAAAATTTCGTCTATAGTTCTAACTAATTTATTTTTATTTTTAGCAGTAGTTTCTTTGGCATAAAATTTTATTATATCAGTATGGGTGATAATTCCAATGACTTTATTTTCTTCTTTGCTGTTTAAAACAGGGAGAACAGAAGTTTCATAACTTCCGAGAAATTTTATAGCAGTATCTATAGAATCGTTTTGATATAACATGGGAACAGATTTGTTTTTTATCAAATCACATATTTTCATATCCGGGTTTTTATTGATTATATCTCTTTTTAACATATATTTTTTTAGCATTCCGAGCATTTTGCCTTTGTCGTCAACAACCGGATAACTGTAAAACTGATAAAAAGTAAAAAGAGGCATAGCATCAGAAACTGTTATATTTCCATTCATAACTTTTACAGGAGAAGTCATAGCTTCTTTCACAATTGAAGATTTTAAATCAACGCTTTCAGTAGGCAGATAAATTCCTTGATTATTAAGTATAGCATCGTATATTGAAGATTTGAATAAATATCTGGATACAGTGAAACTTGCCATATTAGCAAGCATTAATGGCAATATGATTTCATAATTATGAGTCAATTCAAAAACCAGCAGAATGGAAGTTATAGGGGATTTCATTACTCCTGCAAAAAAAGCTCCCATACCTACTAAAGCATAGGCTCCCATATCTCCTGTTACAGCAGGATAAAACAAATTTATAACATACCCCACGGATCCGCCTATCATTGACCCGATAAAAATTGCAGGCATTAAAATTCCGCCCGGAATTCCTGCGCTATGACATAAAATAACAGCAACAAATTTAAAAATTAGTAAATATATAAGAGTTCTGCCTGTAATATTATTAGCCATCACATCTTCAATTTGTCTGTATAAAGCAGTAGCTGGACCTACAGGTTTTTGAATTATTTGATTTTCAGGAGTTTCTTTTATTTTATTACTTTGCGCGATAGAATTGTTCAATAATTCAGAATCATCTGAGGCATAAATATTTGTATTTGTCAATCCGGTTTTTATATTGCTTTTCAAAGTTTCTAAAATATTTCCATCACTTTTTTTATTTAATTCGGGTGTGTAATTAAATCCTGTTATTTGGGCTGGAAGATAAAATGCCGCAATTCCTATAACAAGCCCGCCCGCTGCAGGAATAAACATTTTAGGAATAATTTTAAATTTAGATATTTTGTTTGTTGAAAAAATCAATAATTTTATAAATAACCATGATAAAATTCCGCAGCATATGCCAAGTCCCAAATAAAAAATTAATTCAAGAGGCTGAACAAGCTGATATTTCGCGACAATAAATGAGGGATGGTTTCCAAGCATCAATCTCTGCAGAGTAGAAGCAAGTACGCAGGATATGATAGTAGTTCCAATTATGTGAGTGGAAAAATTTCCGAGTAATTCTTCAAGAACAAACATGATTCCTGTTATTGGAGTATTAAACGCCGCAGCCAAACCACCGGCCGAACCACATATAACAAGATTTTTTATATTAGCTTTTTTTAAAGAAAAAATTTGTCCGATCCATGAACCTATTATTCCGCATATAAAAATTGTAGGACCTTCAGCGCCGACTGCTAATCCTCCTCCAATACATAACACACAAACAGCGAATTTACCGAATATTTCTTTTGCAGGGAAAATACCGTATCTGTAATATAAGGCAGTTTTCAATTGAGGAATTCCACTGCCTTTAGATTGAGGAAAAATATAAGTAAGAAATATTCCTGCAAATAAAGAACATGCTGCAGGAATTATAATAAAATGACAGTTTGTTTCAAAATGAAAAGAATGATTAAAATACAGAAAATTTTCAAACCAGTGAATAGAATATTTGAAAATTACAGCAGCAAACCCGCTTAATAATCCGACAAGGACGATTAAACCTGGAAGCAGTAAATTAGGATCATTTTTAATTTTTTCAATTATATTTTGTATATATTTTTTTATCATTTCAAAATAACTCTATTATAATAAACAATAAAGAAACCATAAAAATCAACTGTATAAATTTTTTATAAAATTATACTTTTAAATAATAATTATTTTTTATCATAACTGTTTTTTATCTGCAAAAGTAGAAGAATGTATAATACAACCGAAATTATGATAGCCGAATAATTCATAGAAGAATAAATTTTTGAATAAGGAATTATATAAGAAAGTTTAAAAGGCGCTGATTTGAAATTACGCACAACAACAAAATGATCTCCTGCTTTTGTGAATCCTTCGAAATTTTTATCATATAATTCATTAATCTGTTTCAAGATATTTTTTTGTATAACTGTTTTTAATTCTTTAATATCTTTATCAGAAGATTTTACAAGTTTAGAATGAGCAATTATCTGTTTATAATTATTTGAGATAAAAATATCTCCGCTTTTTATTTCAAAATCAGAAATAAGTTTATTTAAAACATCAAGAGTTAAATCTGCGGAAACCGTTCCAAGAAAAAATTGTCCGTTATAAACAGGTTTAGCGCAAGTTATCATCATTCCTTTTCCGGCAGAGTCGATATATGCAGGCGTCCAGAATAATTTTCTGAGAGGATTATTTTCAGGAAGCCCGAATTTATAAAAATCAAGAGTAAGCAGTTCTGTAATATGCTTATATATATCCTCTGGTTTGTTTGAAATTGAGTTTGTATGTTCCCAGGGATATATATTTATAAATTCATTTTTTGAAGTGTAATATACCCATGCTATATTAGGCAAAGAATCTACAGCAGCTCTGAATATATTATTTAAAGCCAAAGCCATTTTTATTTCTCTGTAATATTGCTGATTTCTTTTTTTTAGCGAACCTGTTCCTCTGATATTTCCGATCATGTTTTTTGAGTATGGCAAAGGAAAACTATCGAGAGTGTAAAACATTTTTTGTTGTGAAGGTATTTTTGTTTCTATTACGCTTTTAATCAATCTTGAAAATTCATTTTCTTTAGGACTTAATAAATAAACTGTCTCCGCATTTTTTTGAATAGAATCTACAAAATCAGAGCAAGTCTTTATTATGTATTCAGACTGAATCAATTCTGAGTTAACGCTATTTACAATTAAATTAATTCTTGTCTTATATTGATATATATATTCATAAACTATAAAAGTTAAGAATATCATTGTTATAAAAAAATACATCAGTTTTTTTGATCCTGTTTTTTTAGCAGTTATGTTTCCGGCATCAGTATTATCTAATTCTTTGAAATCCGTCATAATTTAGTTTCTCCTTTAAAAATTTACCTGTAAAATAAAATAATGAATATTTTATAATTAAAAAAATAAATTTTACCTTATATCAGATTTTTTAAAAAAACAATTTATTTATTAATTTATGTTATATTTTTTTTATTTATAAATGATTTTTTAAAAAATATAAAAATATAATTTATTGATAATAAATAAGTTAATAAATAAATGAAAAAAAAATTTAAGTTTTTAAAATATATGCCGATATATAATAGTGAAAAAGGTTTAAAATATTAATCACAGGGATGTGATTGTTGGTATTGATATAAAAATCAGTACTGATAAAATGAAATGGATTTAAATACCTTTCTAAAAAGTATTCATTCATTTAAAAAAAATCCCTGTAAAAAAAGAATAAAAAATAAATGAGGAGGTGATTATATTATAGTATAAAAAATAAATATAATTTATGAAAGTTTTATGTTTTTAAAATATTGGATTTTCCAAATAATAAGTAATTATTTATCTGTTGAAAGAAAAAATATTATGTATTTATAATTTTATAATAAATTCTGAAGACAGAAAGCAATACTTATATTCCGGAAATTTTACTATCCAATATTAAAATTTTAAAAAGTATCGCTTAGGCAAGGAAGCTTAAGAAATTCAAGGAGGAATTACTATGTCTTTAAGAATTATGAATAATGTGGAAGCGCAATTTGCGCATCGCCAATTAAGTCTTACAAATGGAAAATTAAACAAATCATTAGAAAAATTATCATCAGGTTACAGAATAAATCATGCTGCAGACGATGCTGCAGGTTTAGCAATTTCAGAAAAATTAAGAACTCAGGTTAATGGACTTGAACAATCAAGAAGAAATATTATGGATGGTATTTCTTTACTGCAGACAGCTGAAGGCGGACTTGATGAGCTTCATTCAATACTGCAGAGAATGAGAGTCCTTTCAATTCAGGCATCAAATGGAACTTTAACCACTACAGACAGAGGACTAATTCAATCTGAAGTTGATCAATTATTGTGTGAAATTGATAGAATGTCATCAACAGTAACTTTCAACAATATTCAGTTATTCAATTATACTGACGGTTCATTAAAGATTCAGGCCGGTGCGTCACAAGGTCAGACTTTAACTGTAACATTAAGTTCAATTTCAACTACAGATTTAAGTATTGACGGATTATCAATAACTTCAACAACAGGCGCAGAATCAGCAATAACATTATTAACTACAGCTATAGATAATATTTCACGCAGACGCGCTACAATCGGAGCTATGCAGAATCGTCTTGAACATACATATAATTTTGCAGGGATCAGCCGTGAAAATCAGATGGCAGCAGAATCAAGAATCAGAGATGTTGATTTTGCTGAAGAAATGATTACATTTACTAAAACTCAAATTCTTGCTCAAGCAGGTAACTCTATGTTAGCTCAGGCAAATTTGAGACCACAAGCGGTTCTTCAACTTTTAGGTTAATAAAGGTTGGTGTAACCAATGAATAAATATTGGGTTTTTGAGATAGAATTCTCTATCTCCTGAGGATAAAAGGGTATTGTTATATTTTTTTGCCGCAGCGGCTTAGTCCGGTTACGAGGGATACGGATTTTGCTGCTGCGTAAAAACAATATCGTTAGGAATTAAGTTATTTGACAATTAAATAATAAGCCAAACCCCTGAGAGGTTAACCGGAAACTTTAATTATTTTTAATATAAATCGGGCAAGGGATTGTCCGAACCGTATAGTTGTTATACGGGAACTCATGGAGGGAGGAGTTTTTTATGGCCCTAAGAATAATGAATAATGTTTCCGCTACATTTGCTCAACGGCAATTAGGCGCAAATAACGCTATGTTAGGAAAGTCTCTTGAACGTTTATCGTCAGGATACAGAATCAATCACGCTTCAGATGATGCTGCAGGATTGGCAGTTTCTGAGAAACTGCGTTTCCAGGTAAGAGGACTTGAACAAGCTCAGAGAAATATCATGGATGGTATTTCATTAGCACAGGTTGCTGAAGCAGGACTTGAACAGACAGGTACTATTTTGCAGAGATTAAGAGTATTGACTTTACAGGCTGCAAATGGAACTCTTGCAAATTCAGACAGATTATTAATCAGTTCTGAAGTAGCACAGTTAATAAGTGAAATTGACAGAATGCAGTCAACAGTTACATTTAATGGAATAGCTCTGTTAGGTTCGTCACAATCTATAAAAATTCAGGTAGGAGCATCACCTGATCAGACAATATCAATATCATTGTCTGGAATTACATCGTCAAGTTTAGGAATTGATTCATTAAATGACACCATTACGACATCTACCGGCGCAATGGGAGCAATTTCTACAATTGACAGCGCTTTGAATTCAGTATTGACTTTACGTTCACAATTAGGCGCGTCGCAAAACCGTATGGAAATGACTTATGATTTTATCGGCATTCAGAGGGAGAATATGATGGCTGCCGAATCAAGAATCAGAGACGTTGATTTTGCGAGTGAAATGACCACTTATACAAAAAATCAGATTATTGTACAAGCAAGTACTGCTATGCTGGCTCAGGCTAATGTTTCAGCGCAATCAGTTTTACAACTTTTACAGTAAATTTTGGTTTTATGAATCAGAAGCATATATAATATAATAATTATATGCTTCTGAACAAACTTTTTTACCGGTTGACTTTCTCCAGGGGGATGGATTATTATTAGTTTTAATAATAATATTGTTTTAACCCGGTGTATAAATTAATTTTATATGCCGGGTTTTTTATTTTCATTAAGATTAGTTTTTTGCAGATAAAGGCATATAAAATGAAACTATTGTGCCTGATTCAATTACTGATTCAATATTAATCTCTCCTTTGTGCAGACGGATTATTTCACTGCATATAGATAATCCTGCGCCTGTTCCGCCATATTTTCTTTTAGTTGAGTTGTCTTTCTGGAAAAAAATTTCGAATATTTTTTTTTTATCTGTTTCAGACATTCCTATTCCTGTATCTGAAATTTTGAAATTAAAATTGTTGTTTTTTATAGAAGTTTTTATAGTTATATTTCCATTTTCTTTATTGAATTTTATGGCATTGTCAATCAAATTGTTTATAACAAAACTTAACTTAAGATTATCGCATTTTATAATGATTTTTTCATCTGATTTAATAAAATCTACTGATAAATTTTTTAATTCTATTTTATCTTTGAATGATATTAAAATTTCTTCAATTTTTTTATTAATATCCAGAATACCGATATTTAAATTGAAATTTCCTGTTTTTAATCTTGAAAGCTCTATCAGATTTCCAATAACAAAGTTAAGGTTTTCGACGCATAATAATGACCGTTTTAACTGATTTTTTTGTGTTTCGTTTAGGTTTGAAGAATCTTTTTTCAATAATAATTCATTATATCCTCTTATAATAGTGAGTGGAGTTCTTAGTTCGTGAGAAATATTTGAAAGAATATTTTCTTTTAATTCATCAAACCTTTTTAACTCCAGGTTAGCATTATTTAATTCTTTTATGATTTGTTTTTGTATAGATATATCTTCACGTATTTTTGCTGATAAAATATGGAATAAATTTAGTCCTGTAAGTGGTTCTACAGACAATAATTGATAAAATTTATCTATTGTTAACTTCAGTGTTTTTACATTAGATGTTGCTATTGCTGAAGCGCTGCGTGGAGCCATGTCTATAATAGACATTTCCCCGATACATTCTCCTTCTGAACGTTCGGCAATAATAAAATTTTCTGATTTTATAAGAATTTTTCCTTCACCAATCAAATACATGCAATCTCCAAGATCTCCTTCGGAAAAAATAATTTCATCATGCTGAAAATTAATTTCTTCGAATAATACAGACAGATCATGAAGTTTTTTTTCGTTAGTATTTTTAAATATAGAATTATTTTTAAGAAAAACAATTTTTTTTGAATTATAAGAATTCATATTATTTTCAAATAATAAAATTAGGTTAAATTTAGTATCAACCTGACGATTTGAATAAAAAATTTTCAATCCATCAATGATTCATTTGTATTTATTTTTCATAAGACCCTAAAGGGTTCACTCTGCAAATTTTAAAATTACCGCTTCTCTTTTTGGAATAGAGACTTTTAAAAGTCCATTCTCTGCAAAATATTTTTTTTCATTCAGTAATTCAATTATCTGCCGGTTTTTGAATTCAGGATAGATTTTATTAATGTTAATTACAGCGTTGTTGAGCTCATATCCGGCATTAAATATAACTAAAACTGCAGAGTCTTCATATATTCTTATAAATCCAAATAAATCATGTTTATCGTCTGTAATAACAGTTTCATAAGTTCCGCACTGTAATTCAATATTTTCTTTTCTTATTTTTATTAATTTTTTGTAGTGATTTAACAAATCTTTATCGATACAATTTTTTTCAGGAATCCGTGATTTATTTTTATGGGGATGAATGGTTTCATTTTCGTAGTCAAATTCTTCCCATAACATTGGTTTTCTGCAGTCAGGATCATTAGCTCCTGTCATTCCTGTTTCATCCCCATAATAAATCATTGGCGCGCCAATATAAGTCATCTGAAAAACAACTATTAATTTATGTGTTGCTATATCATTTTCGTTTCCCCTGTCTATTCTATATTCCGGATTATTTTCGAGTTTTGATTTATTGAAATATCCGCTCCAATCACTATAATTCAAATCAGGATTTACTATAACGCTGCGTAACCTCGCGGTATCATGAGAAGACATAAGATTTTGCAGGATATAATTTATTTTTGAGGGATATAATTTTCTTAATTTTTCAAGTTTTTTATTAAAGTCAGAAGCAGTAATTTTAAATTTTTTATCCACAAAATATTGTATTACTGCAGTTGTGAAAGGATAATTCATAACTGCGTCGAATTCATCGCCGCGCAGAAATTCCGGAGCAGGATCAATTACTTCTGCAGTTATATAAGCTTCGGGATTAATTGATTTGACATGTTTTCTCCATTTTTTCCAAAAATTATGAGGAACACAAAATGCCACATCAAGTCTCCATCCATCTATACCGTTTTCAATTTTGTTTTCAGGGGCCATCCATCGTTTAGTGATGTTAAAAACATAATTTTCGTAGCCAATGTAAAATCCGGATTCATTTCTATAAAATTCAGGGAGACTTTTATGCCCGAACCATCCGATATATTCAAAACCATCGGAAATAGCATCGTCCCAATTATTTATTGAATACCAGTTTATATATTTTGATTTTTGTTTGTTTTTTAATATGTCTTGAAATCCAAAAAATAATCTGCCGGAATGATTGAACACCCCATCGATTATAATTTTCATTCCGCGAATATGAGTTTCTTTAATTAATTTTAAAAATAAATTGTCTGCAGAAGTCCAAACCCAGGTTGACGGATCTTCAGTTTCGTTTGCTGATTCGATAAGTTTTTTATCTCCTTCAGGGTCAGGACCGAAATGTTCGTCAATATGATGAAACGATGAACCATCATATTTATGAAGAGACGGAGACCTGAATATCGGATTCAAATAAATAGCATTGATTCCGAGCTCTTTTAAATAATCGAGTTTATCTATAATTCCTTGCAAATCTCCGCCGTATCTTCTTCTAAAAACAGATTTGAAAACGTCACCATATTTTTCGGTTTCCCATTTATCCATTGAATACCAGTCAGATGTCCATTTGCTTATTTTCCAATCAGGAATTTCTCCTTCATCAATGTCCTTCAAAGCAGGATCATTGTTTTTATTTGAATTATAAAATCTTTCAGGAAATATTTGATACCATACAGCTTTTTTAGCCCATTCAGGAATATTTGATAAAACTCCTGTAAAAGCGCTGAATTTTTTATAAGAATCAAAAGGATATCTTGCTTCGGCATCGCCGTATTTGAGTTCAAACCAATAGTCAAAATAAGAATCATTAGAATTTAATTTTATTTCCGCAGTGTGAAAATCAAATCCGTTTTCAGAGAATTCAAATTGTAAAATTTCAGTTTTGAGCGTAACGCCGTCCATAAAACATATTTTAATATAATCGGAGTTTTCTTTAATAATCCGCAGCGTTATTTTAATTTTTCCTGGAGATAATATTTTAAAATATTTTTCTGAATCGTTGTGGGCTATTGCGTTGACCAATATTTCGTTTTTTTTGGGAACACCGTAATCAGCTCCTGTTTCTTTTACATTTAATCCTGAATTATAATTATTGTATCCCATACCATCATCCTTTCGTAATTTTGTATCAGCATTTAAATCTTCAATCCAAATAATATCATTTAGTACTAATTTATAATAATGCATTCCTTCTGGTATTTTTATGTATTTCTCAAAATACCCGGAATCAGTTTTTATCATAAGATCAGCATTTTGATTCCAATTATTGAATGTTCCTGCTACACTGACTTTTTTTATATCGATTCCTTTTTCTATTCTTGAATCATTTTTCTGATTATAATAAAATCTGATTTTTTTTTCAAAAGACAAAACTTGATTTTTATTAAAAAATATCCCAACCAAAATAATCAATATAACAGCAGATTTTTTGATAATAACGCCTCCGTTATTTTTATTTAGAAAAAGTAAATATGAATAATTATTATTTGGTTTTATAAATTTGTCAATAATGAATTTTTATCCTGTAAATTATGGAATTTTTTCAAAAATACAGGTATTATATTTTTTATAAAATTAACTTATTGCTTATTGATATAAAACTTTATGTAAAAAATGGTTTTTTGCAAATAAGAAAGACCTGCACAGAGGCGGATATCATATAAAGGATTATTTAAGTTTGTTATTATTAAAGCCTGAATTCGATGAGGTTACATATTATTTTCCCGTTATATAACTTTAATTTTGAGTCCGGAATAATTCCAATTTTTGAAATTAAATTTTCTTCAGCCGGACAGAATATATAAACAGCGCTGTTTTTGCAGAATTTTTTTATAGTATCACCTATTTTTCCATAGAAAAATTCTAAACTGTGAGCGCCCTGCATTCGTTCTCCATGCGGCGGGTTGAATATAATTATTGAATTTTCCATATCGAAAACAGGATTAAAAAAATCCTGTTTTGAAAGTTGAATTAAATTTGACAATCCTGCATTTTCAATATTTTTTTTCGCTGAATCAATGAAAGATTGAGAATGATCAGAAGCGTAAAATCTAATATCAGTAGAAAAATTTTTTCCAGTTTCTTTTTTTTCTTTAATTTCAGAAAAAATCTGATTGAGATTAAAATTGAATTTATTGAAAGATAATTTTGTATTGAATCTTTGAGCCGGTATTTTTAGAATTTGAAAAGCGGTTTCAATTATAATTGTACCGGATCCGCACATGGGATCAATAATTTTTTTATAAATACTATTTTTACTGTTATTCAGAATAATTCCGGCAATTCCTGCAGCAAGAGTTTCTTTCATAGGAGCTGCATTTGTTTGTGTTCTGTAACCGCGTTTAAAAAGAGGCATTCCGGCGAGATTTATTCCCACCACCATATTGGTTTTAAATATACGTAATTCAATTATTATATCAGGAGAAATTTTATCGACGTTAGGACGGCAGTTGAATTTTTCGCGAAAATAATCAGCTATTGAATCTTTCAGTTTAAGAGCAGCAAATCCTGAATGTTTTAACGGTGATGCCATTATCGTAGAATGAATCATAAAACTTTTATCAACTGAAAAATATTTTTCCCATTCGATTTTAGTTTTTGCAGTTTGATAAAGTTCATCATAGTCTAAAACTTTTGTTCTACATATAATTAATGAAATATTATTACATACAGTTGAAGTATATAAAAATTCAACAGCTTGTTTGTGATCGGCTTTAAAATAAATTACAGCATCACGAATCAAACAATTTTTAATTCCGATATTGTTCAATTCGGAATTCATTAAATTTTCAAATCCTGGAGCTGTAGTTGCGAAATAATCATTATAGTTAATCATATTGACAATATATTATTATCAGGTTTTTTATAAAGTCAATTAAAAATATTAGATTTTATTTTTTATTATTTCATTATATAATACAAAAAGTTGTGACTGATTTTTAAAAATTTCTTTCACAGCATAAAAAATTTAAATTGAAAATTTATTGATTTAAAAATTATGTTGGCAAAAAGAATTATTCCATGTCTTGACGTTAATGAAGGAAGAGTAGTTAAAGGAACGAATTTTATTAATTTAAAAGATGCCGGAGATCCTGTTGAATGCGCTAAATTATATGATGATGATAGCGCGGATGAATTAGTATTTTTGGATATTACGGCTTCTTTTGAAAAAAGGGATATCATAATAGATGTAGTAAAAAAAGTGGCGGCGTCTATCTTCATACCTTTTACAGTAGGCGGCGGAATCAAAAAAATAGGAGATATAGAGAGATTATTAAAAGCAGGAGCAGATAAAATTTCAATTAATACCCAGGCTGTAATGAATCCTATTTTGATAAACAGCGGCGCCGAGCAATTTGGTTCCCAATGTATAGTGGTTGCAATAGACTGCCGGAAAAAAAATGATAATACCGGATGGGAGGTTTTTATTCATGGAGGCAGAACAGCGACTGGAATTGACGCTGTTCAATGGGCAAAAGAAGTTTATAATCGCGGCGCCGGAGAAATACTTCTGACAAGTATGGATAAAGACGGAACTAAGGATGGTTACGATATTGAAATAACTGCTAAAATTGCGGATTCTGTTAAAATTCCAGTGATAGCTTCAGGCGGCGCTGGAGATAAAAAACATTTACTTGACGGATTGACTTTAGGAAAAGCAAGCGCTGTTCTTGCAGCATCTATATTTCATTATAAGAAATATTCTATAAGAGAAGTCAAACAATATCTTGCCGATAATGGCGTACCTATAAGATTATGAATAAATTTATTACTCAAAAAAGCTTTGACATTTTTTATTTAAGATTCGTTCTGAAGTTTTTAATTGGGGAATTGGGATACAGGGATATATTAAGTTTTTTTGATTTTCCTGAAAACGATTTTTTTTCAATTGCTGATTATGGATCAGGTTCCGGTTATTATTCATTAAAATTTGTAAAAATAAATAATTGCAGAGTTTTATATGCTCTGGACATTGATGATGCCAAACTTGACATTTTGTTAAAAAAATCTGCTAAAAAAAAAATCTCTCATAAAATTGAAATTATAGATGCTGATTTGAGTATTGAGACGCGATTGAAACAAGAATCTGTTAATTTCGGAATCTGCAGTTTTTTGCTTAATGAATTTGATTATGAAAATAAAAAAAAATTTTTATCATTATGCAGTAAATCTTTAGTTTCCGGAGCCAAACTTTATATTTCCGATTATATTGACTGTCCGATTGTAAAAAAATTAGGAATAAAAAATCCATTGACAAAAGAAAAATTTATAGAATTGTTTTCAAATTTTTCTGAATTTGAAATTTATAATACGGTAACCAATAAATATTCTCAGTCGTATTTCATCAAAAAAAAATGATGAAAACCATAAATTGTTTTTATAAATATGTCGAATCTATAAGAAAATACAGAATTCAGCCTGGTCTTGACCGCATAAAAAAAGTATTAAATTTGCTGGGAAATCCGCAATTAAAATATAAAACTATTCATATTGCAGGAACTAACGGCAAAGGGTCTACAGCAATATTTACATCTAAAATATTTGAATCAGCAGGTTGTAAAACCGGATTGTATATTTCTCCTGAAATAGTAAAATATAATGACCGGATATCGATTAATGGTAAAAATATTTCAAACATCGACCTTGTAAAATATGGAAACAAAACTGTTTCAACGATTATAAAATCAGGCAGTTATTTGACAGAATTTGAATTTTGTACAGTTATAATGTTTCAATATTTTGCGGATGAAAAAGTTGAATTTGCTATTTTAGAAACAGGGCTTGGCGGCCGCCTTGATGCTACAAATGTTACTAATCCGGTGGTATCGATAGTAACTTCTTTATCTTTTGACCACAAGATTTTTTTAGGAGAAACATTAACATCTATAGCCCGTGAAAAACTTGATATTTTTCGAAATGCCAGATACAAAATCATAGGAAATATTTCAAAGTATAAATCCATCATTGCAACAAAAATTTTAAAAAATTATAAAATACCTGATAATAACGTATATTTTTACGGAAAAGATTTCGGAATAAACAAAAATAAGGAATACGAGTTTTTTTTCAATAAAAAAATCAGAATTCCGGTTAATGAAATATCCAATTATCCTGAATATCAGAAATATAATTTCGCATGCGCGCTTCAAGCGGCATATTTTGTATTTGTGCAAAATATTGAAAATATGAATTTGTATAAAATTTTGAAAAATATTGTTTTACCATTCAGAATGCAGAAATTAAAAGGGTTTTCAAATATAACTGTTGATGCGTCCCATAATGTTGAGGCTATAAATCAATTTGTCAAAACAATAAACTTACAATCCGCAGATAAATCAAAAATGATTGTAATTTATTCATGTTTTAAAGATAAGGATTACAAAAATATTATAAAAATATTATGTAAAAACTTCGATAATATTTTTATTTATAACCTGAGTCATGAACGAGGAGCTGAGTTATCAGCGTTTAAGTCAGAGAGAAATATAAAATTTTTCAAATCATATATTGAGATAATAGAATATATTAAAAAATATAAGGAATTTCAATATTATATTACAGGTTCTTATCAGACTGCCAGAGATTTTTTTTTAAATTTAAAAAAATAGGTGTTTGACAATTTTTTACATCATAATATAATAATTATTTTATATTGTAATTATAATAAAAACCAGACCATTTTTTTTATGTTATATTTTAGTTTAACAGAGTTATATTATAGAAATTAGGAAATAAATGTTATGGTAAATATAAATATAGTATCGTCATATTCTAATGCATCATCTGTAAAAAACTATTCGTCTGGTTCTGTTTCATCAAAGAATATTCCTGTTGAAACTTATAATTTAGATTCAGATACTTTTATTAAAAGTTTTAATGTATCTTCGATATATGACAGTTCGACTAACGAAATTGACTGGGAAAAAGTTCAGGAAGAATTATGTATTGATTATGCTGAAA
Organism: Candidatus Babelota bacterium; assembly: GCA_017999075.1. Lineage (GTDB taxonomy): Bacteria > JAGOBX01 > JAGOBX01 > JAGOBX01 > JAGOBX01 > JAGOBX01. Next base: position 15,389 of record JAGOBX010000011.1, read on the forward strand.
ATGAAGGGATTTTGAGTTCTTCCGGAGATACTAAATTGTATAATCTGAAAACAGGTGATGCTTTTGATGAAGTAATTTTAAGATATTCTCTTATAAAATCCAAAATTTCTGAAGATAAATCCAAAGATCATTCTTTAAAAGATTATATTGCTAAACTAGATGAATTGTTTAATGATGAAATTGACCGTATAGCAAATTTGATTGGAATACAAATAACTGATTTTTATTCCGGAAATTTTACTGGTCAGATAGAATATCCTATGAAAAAAAAATCTTCAGTATTCAAGACTTCTGACTTTGTTGAATCAACTTCAGCAATGATAAACAAACGTATTGAAGAATTCCAAAAGTTTATAAATGAAAATAATTATGAATGGAAAGAATATTCTAAATATGCTTTTGGAGACACATCGTATATAACTTATGATTTTCTTGATCATTTGAAAAATACGGATACAGTGGAAGAAGGAATAAAAAGTTCAACTAATCTTAATTTTTCAGAATTGAATTCTATTACAAAAATAATATTATCATTGAATAATAATTTTGATACTTCAGCAGTTTATTCTAAAGATATTCCATCTTCCGCCGGCGAATTAGTTGCAGGAATGAACATCGGACTATCTATGCTTAAAGTTAATTTAGCCAGCCAGCAGCTTGAAATTTCTACAGAAAGTTCAAAATTGCTTTCAAACGGCGTATTGAAAAATATATCTAATCTTATTTCTGAATTAACTCTTGACGAAGAATTAAAGTTTAGCGAAGATAATATTTATTTATACGGCGGATATATATCAGATCTTTCTTCTTATCAAACTGAATCTAATTTTCAAAATAAATTTAACAAAGCTGTTTCTGGAATTAAAAAGTATTTTGAAAAAAATGAATCTGAATATGATTCAAAAAAAATTATTAATTCTGCATATTCTGATTGGAATAAATTTTTGAAATTTATTGATTTGGATAATCAAAATTCATTTTATATCAATGCCCCATCTCAATCAACAGTTGATATAACAACCTGATTCATGTTTATGGAAATTTCAGTTATAGTAGTTTGTTATAATGAAGAAAAAAATATTGAATCCTGCATAAAATCGATTTTAAAAAATAAATTTATTTCAGGAAAATTTGAAATAATTGTTGTTGATGGTGATTCGACTGACAATACGATTAATATACTAACATCGCTTCAACAAAAAAATTCCAACATTAAAATAGTAAGTGTAAAAAAGCGAAATATAAGTTTGGCCAGACAAACTGGAGTGGAACATGCTTCTTTTGATTATGTTGCGTTTACTGATGCTGATTGCGAAGTTCCGGAAAATTGGCTTGAAATATTAAGTTCCGGGTTTTTGAAATATTCCCCAAATAATAAACTGGCAGGATCTGGGGGCGCCAATATTCCGCCTTCGTTTGATATTAAAAACCCGATGTTTTATAAGGCTCTTGGAATAATGCTGAATTCATTTGTGGGAAGCCGCGGCAGTGTTCAGGGAATGGTGTTAAAAACTGATACAATAGTAAATCATATTCCGTGCGTTAATGTTTTTTATAAAAAATCATGTATTTTAGAAGCAGGGGGATTTGATTTTAAGATGGGGAATATCGGCGAGGACCAGGATTTGACTTTCCGTTTGAATAAAACCGGCTACCAATTTATTTATTTGAAAGATTCATTTGTATGGCATAAACTACGTAACAATTATAAAAACTGGGCAAAAAATATGTTTACATACGGAAAAGGTAGAATGTGGCTTATAAAAAAACATCCGGATATGCTGAATATTTTTTTTATAGCTCCGGTATTTTTAATTTTATCTTTTTTATATATTCCTGATTTGAAATTTTATTATTATTTACCGTTATATTATTTTGTTTTTATAATATTATATTCCATATTTATTACAGGATTTTTTAGAATTAAAATTGTTATGAATGTTATAATGCTGTTTTTGATAACTCATTTATGTTATGGATTAGGTGAGATATACGGATTATTAACAAATAGAAAAGCGGATTTGTAAGTTATTGAAAAAATATGAATTTTCAGAAAATATTTGACAAAAAAATAAAATATTATTAAATGGGTTTTTTAAATTAATAATCAAAATATGGAGAGCTGAATTTTTAATGAGCAGTATAGAACAAAAATTATCTGATATGCTTGAAGAAGCAAAAATATCTATTAGCGAAACTATGAGTTCTGCAGACATTGAATCTCTGCGTGTGAAATATCTTGGCAAGAAAAGTGATTTATCTAATATATTGAAAAGTGTAGGAAACATTTCTCCAGAAGAAAGAAAATCACTTGGTATGCTTTCCAACAATATAAAAACTCAGATTTCTGATTTAATGGATGTTCAGAAGAATAAAATTCGAGTGGTGGAATTAAATAAGAAATTTGAAAAAGAAACCGTAGATGTTACAATTCCTGGATATAATTCTGTAAAAGGGAAATTTCATCCATTGCGGTCTACTTTAATGGAAATTCAAAATATATTTTTAGGACTTGGATTTACAGTTGCCGAAGGCCCTGAAATTGAAAGTGATTATTATAATTTTGAAGCGCTTAATTTACCTCCACATCATCCAGCGCGTGATATGCACGATACTTTTTATATTCAAAATCCATTACGGAATTCGGATAAAAATTATGAAAATAATAATATGCTATTGCGCACGCACACATCTCCTGTTCAAGTGAGGGTAATGGAGAAAATCAAACCTCCTGTAAAAATTATAGCTCCTGGAAAAGTGTACCGTCGTGATTCTGATGTTTCTCATATACCTATGTTTCATCAAGTTGAAGGTTTATGGGTTGATAAGAATATTACTTTTTCAAACTTAAAATATATATTGACTGTTTTTTTACAGAAACTTTTCACTTCGCAAGTAAAATTGAGATTCAGGCCAAGTTTTTTTCCATTTACAGAACCGTCGACAGAAGTAGATATGACGTGCGTTATATGCGGTGCAAAAGGATGCAGGGTATGCAAAGGAACAGGATGGCTTGAAGTCCTTGGAGCTGGTATGGTAGATCCGGAGGTGTTCAAATTTGTAAATTATGATTCAAATGAATATTCTGGATTTGCATTTGGTTTGGGAGTTGATAGGATGGCGATGTTAAAGTATAATATTAATGATATAAGATTATTCCTTGAAAATGATGTGAGATTTTTAAAACAGTTTTAATAAAATTCATTTATTAAGTTAAGTTTCCGGAAATTTTTTATTAAATATTATTTTTTAATGGAAGATTATCAGACAAAATATTTGTTTCCAGGCGAGTTATTTTTTGATATTAAACCGTACAAAATCACCACGATATTAGGATCTTGCGTATCAGTAACCTTATTTAACAAAAAACGAAAAATCGGCGGGATTAACCATTTCTTACTTGCTGAATCAAATCTTTCTGATGATGTAAACGATAACAAATACGGAAATTGTGCAATGAAAAATCTTATAGAAATTATGTTCCGCATAGATCATATTCCGTTAAATTATGAAGCTAAGATATTCGGCGGAGGCAAAGTTATTGATTCAATAATTGATTTTAAGATAGGAATAAATAATATTTTTGCAGCTAGAAAAATATTGAAAGAATACGGGATAACAGTGACATCAGAATGCGTAGATAACAATTACGGCATAAAAGTTATATTTTTTAATTTTAACAATAATGTTGTTATTTCTGCTATAAAATAACAAAAGAGAGGATATTTTATGGATCAATTTTTAAAAAAAATTTTGATAGTCGATGACGAAAAACATTTAAGAAATATTGTCAAATTAAGTTTAAACAAAAGCGGATTTGAATGTCTTGAAGCAGATAACGGAAAAACAGGTCTTGAAATATTGAATAATCAAAGCGATGAGATATTTCTTGTAATAGTAGATATATTGATGCCTGTTATGAATGGTATGGATTTCTTAAAAATTGCAAAACCTAAATATAAAGATATAGAATTTATAATATTGACTGCTGCAAGTTCTCCATCAACTGTTATAGACGCATTAAAATACGGAGCAGCTACATATTGCAGTAAACCATTGAACCTTGACGAAATGAAATTCATCGCTGAAAAATCCAAGGAAATATATTGTATAAGACTTCAAAACCGGGAATTACTTGAAAAGATTAAAGAAAACCAGAATGTT
>JAGOBX010000386.1 GCA_017999075.1 Candidatus Babelota bacterium
TGTATTTCTACTTGTTGATTTAAACAATCCAAAAAATGTTATTCATGTTGATAATAATGAAAAATTAAGGCGATCAAATTTTTTATGGCCCAAAATATGAAAAAATTCATTGGAAAGTATTAATATGGGTGATAAGTATAAGCCCAATCCGATAGCGGAAATCATTTTAATAAAAAAGATAAAGGCACAAAAATAAAAATATTTGAAATATTCGGAAAAAATATATTATGGAAAATTTTGAAAAAGAAATAAAACATTATGCTAAAATAGGTTGGGGTATCATAATTGTTATTTTTGTTATAGTGGGGAGTTTATTTCTTTATCCAATTTTGATGAATTCATATATTTCATATCTACGAACTAATGGAAATAATGATAATGAAGTTACTGTAAAGAAGGGTAAAGTTGAATGTATTTATTCAACAACAATTATACCCCCTGATTATGATTTGCGAATCAAAATAAATAAATTTGAAAAAAAAAATTGGATATGGAAAAAATTAGATTTAAAACAAGTTGACAATTTAAAATTAAATGATTTATCCAATATTAAAGAAACTTATTATATTAGTGCAAAAAATTCGAAGAAAGGATTATATTTAATAACAACATATTTTGTTAAATACAATGACAGGGAAAATGAAAAAATATATAAATCTCAATACCTTCCGCCAAAAAAAATAAGTGAAGAAGCAAGTATTTTACTGTATACTGAAGATAGAACATTAACTGGGAAATATAAAATAGATTTTACTGTATTTGTAGATAGAATTTTATCGGATTATGAAAGAAGCATTGCAACAGATAGACAAATGAATGACCGATGGAGTGCAAATAGATTGGATGGAGGAGTGACTTTTGATTTAGGTCCGCTTGATGATGCTTATAAAAGCAGTGATATTTCAAAAATAATAATTATTAATTAAAAATATTCCAAAATGAGCTTTTGATATAAACGGTGATGATTTATGAAAGTATATTATATTTACTTAAATGAAGAACAAAAGGGACCTTTTGATATAAATGAAATATCATCAATGTTACATCAAAATATTATTGATATGAATACTTATATCTGGAAAGAAGGTTTTGAAACTTGGGTATTACTTTCAGAATTAAATGAATTTCAAATAACGAAAAAAACGAGTGATTCTATTGTAGAAAAAAAAATATCAATTTTGAGCAAAATAAATCAAAAAAAAAAGAAAATATTGATTTAATGCAAGGATTGGATGAAAAACTTAACAAAATAATTTTATTTATTTCAATTTTAGGTATAGCGAGAATAATTGATACTTTAATTTTTCATAAATCTTTATCTTTAGGAGGAATTTTTTTAATATTATCAGCTTTTTTTATAAGAAAAGGATCATTAAATTGGTTTTATTTTGCGGTAATATTAACTATTCCCATTAATTTAGGTAATGAATCGTTATTGGTTCAGTTGGGGCGTTTTTTATGTTTTATATTTCTTATTTTTAACTTTAAAGTCGTTAGATTGCTAAAATTAAATATGCACAAATCATTTTAATGCAATTAAGGATTAAGAAAGATGAAAGATTTGAATAACCCACCAAATGTTATTCATGTTGATAGAAATGAAAAATTAAGGCGATAAATTTCTTGGCAATAAAAATGAGAATAATTCATTGGGGAGTATTACTATGGGTGAGAAGCAATATTATTTATACACTTCGGAAGGACAGTCAGGTCATTATACTTTTGATATGATAAAAAAACGGAGCTACTTCATATAACTTTTAAGGCGTAAACGATGTTGCGGGATAGCAGAAAAGTAGTATCTTTCCGCAACTGCGTTTTACGCCAAGATGAACGGGGCGCGTCTGAATTCTAAAATATTAATAATGGAATTTCTAGATTTTGTCATTGGTTATCCTGGCTATTTATTGGGTATTAAATTTAAAATATGAATTTAAATGCGTTGGATTAGTGGATGTTTGATGTTTTATTGGGTCAATTAATATATTATTTTTTAAAGGTTTGTAGGTAGAAAAAGAGAGAGATATTTTTAAAAAGCTTTTGATTATTAGTTATATATCAACTTATCAAACTATGAGCTCAGAAAAATTCACTTCATTATCATCATAATCAAAATATGTAATCTTTTCAACTTCCGAATTATAGGGATTTATTTTTAAAACAGCGTATCCATTACAAAAGTTATACTGACAACTGTAATCGTCAGTGTTTATTTCTGATTCTTCGCCCATCGAGTCGCAGTCGACTAAGATTGATAATTTCTTATCTGAAAGGACATAGTTATCTAATATTTGCTGTAATTTTTTAACTGATAATTTTCTTTTTGCTTTCATTTTAAAAACCTCCGTTTGTCTTAATTTATTATACTTTCCTCGATTTCACAGGTAAAGTCAACAGGCTTCAAACCGCATTAAACCCAGGGTTTAAACGTTATTCGATAATAAAATTTTTTTATTCAATCAATGTCGCACTTAACTACTTGAGTTTTGCAGTTTTAGTTTATAGTTAGCCGGTCAATTTTTTTTGAAATACGCAATTAAATCCGAATTATTTTTATATTTTTGCTTATCGTATTTGTTTCTGCGGAAGTAGTATTCTGAAATAATCGAGTTTTTTCGGAGTACCAGTTCTATTATTATTAAATTTCAGATTACTACTAACAACTTTTTAAAATATCGCTCTAATCTTTTTTTAAACGAGAAAAAATTAATATAGCTGAATGATTCATCTAATTCATAACTTTTCCTTTTATTTACCGGTAATGAGATAATAAACACATTTTCACTGTCGAATAAAAATATATTCTTCGAAAATCCGCGGTTTAACGCAGAACTAACTTATTATAAAATACGGAGTTCGAATATTGCCGGAAAATAAATGGTAAAATCTGCGAATCAAATTTCAAAAACCAACCTTTACAAAGCCGCTCTCGACCGCATAAAAACCGGGTTCTGAACGCCAGTCAAATTTATTAAAGAAAATTGGAAACCTCTACGTATTAAAATTGCATAAATACGCAGTGCTCCGCGCTGTTGATTTTCAATAAAAAATTTTGTATGCTTATATTGTCCGCAGATGACTGCGACACTAAATTTTAATGGAGAGTGAATACAATGAAGAATGAAACAAAAAATAACACACCCAAAAAGGGTCTCGCATTTTTACGCGTTTCAACCCAAAAACAAGAGGACAATTATTCATATTCGATGCAACAGTCAGCATGTGAAAAACTGGCGGCCGATAATAATATAGAGATAGTAAAAATTATTAAAGAACAAGTTTCAGGTGCTGAATCTTTGAAAAATCGTCCTGGTGTTAATGAAATGTTATCTATTTTGAAGGATAATTATAAAACAGAAAATCACATTGATTACATTTTGATTTTGAATAGAACCCGTTTGTCCAGGGATGTCAGCACGGGAATTTTTCTGGAAAAGAAAATAATTGATTATGGAGCAAAAATTCTTTCTCATGCGGAACCAACTTTAGAAAATAATGACCCTTTTTCAAATGCAATGAGAAATTTTATTTTTACGATGTCACAACTTGAGAAGGAACTCGTTTCCTCCAGGCTCCTCGAAGGGCGGCGACAGAAACATAAAACTGTAATAATTCAATCAAGCAAAAGAAAAGGGGTAGGATTTTGCGGGTCATGTACCAGCACAGGCTACCAATCTGTTAATGGTTTGTTAGTAGTTGACCCAAAATATGCAACGTTCATTAAAGACATAGTGCGAAAGATAATTGTTGAAAATAAATCGGTTTACTCGATAGTTAAAGAACTTAACAGAAAAATCGAGGATGGTGAGCCTGATGCTATTTATCCAAAACGCGGAGGAAAAAGGTTCACGGTTAGCGGAATTTTGTATATTTTAAAAAATGAAACTTTAAACGCGGTTTCCAAATTTGACGGGTTAAGAAAACCAGGGTGTCATCAAAGCATTATCAGTAAAAGACAAAGAAACCAAATCATAGAAATCTTGAATCAAAGAAAATCTGCTTAATTTAAGGGAGCAGTGGTTTAGAAAAACCACTGCCCTTTTTTTTCACCGCTTATTCGGGACAAAATCAGTGACAT
>JAGOBX010000387.1 GCA_017999075.1 Candidatus Babelota bacterium
ATGTTTAACATTCTCACCTTCGCGGTATGATTCTGCTATTTGAGCATATTGATTATTTTTTGATTTAGTTATTTTTATAAACATACTACAAATATATCACAATTAAATACATTTGTCAAGTAAAATTGTGGTTTTTTTAACAAAATGACAAAAAAGTTTAGACTACATTTGTTCCTGAAAAACAAAAACTTTAATTGTAAGGCTTTGTTTTCCAAACAGTTACAAAATTAAAATGCCTGTTTTTTTATCCCAACTGACAAACTCAGGAGTGTCAATCAGATGGAATGCTAATGATGAAAAAGATATTTTAGGATACAATATTTACGCTAAACTGGATAATTCTCAATGGGAAAAAATAAACAGAAACGATGAATTCATAAAAAAAACAGAATATACTGTTAATACAAAAATTCCGGCAGGAAGTAAAATTTATATCAGAATCACTGCTCTTGATAAAATGCGCAATGAGAGCGAACCTTCTGATTATGTTGAACAACAATATTAAAAATCATCCGGAATATTCAAGTGGACTCCGAGGATAACAAAATTTTCATACCTCGATTAGTTGAATCTGTTAAAGTCATAAATAATATTCCTTTAAATATCAAATTTCATAATTTGCGTTTTAATGAAACCAGACATTATTTATTTGGAATTAATGAACAAATAAATCTCGCCGATGTAATTAACCCTCCGGTTTCTTATCTCTATTCAATTTTGAAATGCAGGATAATTTACACACAAACTATTCTGAAAATAAATTTCGAAGTTTATACTCCTAAAAAAATTGATACCTTGAAAATAATAAAATCAGATGATATATGTTATGAATATAAATTCGAAAATAGAAAAAAAATAAATGATTTATTTTCTCAAAAAGAAAAATGCAGCGATATACTTATAGTGAAAAATGGTTTTATAACAGACACATCATTTTCTAATATAATTTTTTTTGACGGAACAAAATGGATTACTCCGTCAACGCCTCTGCTGAAAGGAACCAAACGGGCTGAACTTCTTTCAAATAATATAATATCCGAAGAAGAAATAAAATTTTCCGATCTTCTTTTATTTAAAAAATTTATGCTTATAAACGCTATGCTTGATTTTGATTTTAAAAGTCAATACGATATGTCCAGTATTATTAATTAATACTTTCAAAAAATCATATTAATCGCTTTTTCAATTTAATACCTGTATTTATTACTATTTATCCCAAACACTCTATATTTTATTATTTAATTTTAAATGCCTGCATATTTGGTAAATCTAATATTTTATCTGATTTATTAATAACTGATTCTTTTATTACCTGACATACGCCTTCCGACCATTCGGTATCGTGAAAAACAACAATTGCGTTCTGCGCCAAAAACGGACTGTAAAGTTCCCAATCTCTTTTACATCCTTTATAAGAATGATCCCCATCTATAAACAACAAATCAATTTTTTCATCTAATTTCTTAAAATCATTAATTACATCATGACTCCATCCTCTTAATATTTCAATATGATTTTTGAATTTAACCGTATTATTGATAAATTCAGCAAAGGTTTTCTTTTCCCCTTCACTCATTGAATTATTTTCCCAGGTGTCAATACAATAAAGTTTTCCTGATTTATTTTTTATTCCATCCGCAATAAAACAACTGCTGGCGCCAAGATAACTTCCTATTTCAACAGCTACAGGATTTGTTGTTTTCAAATTTTTCGACAATTTATGCAGACCAATTTTTTCTTCATCAGTAAGATGAGTAATTATTTTTTTTTCTTCATTAAGTCTGAATATTAAGAAATATATTTTATTTACAAAAATATCTTTTCTTTTTTTTATTTTTTTAAATATCGCAAACATTTTTTCGTTAATTTTTTTTATCTTGTTGTAGTTTTTATTCCTGATTCTCACAAATTTTGATATGTATTTTGATATTTTGTATAAAAGCAATCTTTTTTTTATTGATAATTCGGGAGTTTCAATCAAAATTTTATCGCCCATTCCTCCAATATTTTCATAAATCTGATTTTCGTCCGCTTTAAGATATTTATTGTCTTTTGCCCAAACATATAATTCAGTGCCGAAAAGAGGATTGATATTAAAGAAAAAAACTTCACTGAAATTAGGATATTTAAGAACAAATAAAAATGATTTTATAACATGCAGAAATTTTTCTCCAGGCAGTCCAATTATAAAAAAACCTATAACTGATATATCAAGTTTTTTAAGCATTTTCATACATTTGTCAATGTCTTTCAATGATTCTCCTTTTTTGATTTTCTCCAGAATATCCTCATTTGCGCTTTCTATGCCTATCGCAATTCTGTTAAGTCCGTATTTTTTTATTTTTGAAAGCATATCATAATCAGCGTCATTAGCTCTCATTCCATCAGAAGACATTTTGATATCCAATTTTTCTTTTTTTAAAGCATCGCATAAATCTATTATTCTTTGTTTTGAAAAGAAAAAATTACTGTCTATGAAATTAAATTCCTTATACCCTTTATTATACCAGTAACAAATTTCCTTAATTATATTTTCAACATTTCTTTTTCGCCATTTTCTGCCCATTGATAAAAACGCTCCGCAGAATGTGCAGGAAAAAGGGCATCCTCTCGAAGAAGCAATTTGTATTATCCTTCCATATTTCTCCATATCAAACTTTTTGTATTTCGGGAAGTCAATATTATCCAAATCGTTTATAAGGGTTCTCTGACCGTTATAAATAATTTTTCCTTCACTATTTTTATAAATTAAACCTTTCCCTGTATTAAAATTGTTTTCATTCAACAATTCTAAAAGCGTTTCTTCACCCTCATTTGTAATTCCAATATCTATGGAAGGGCATTCAAATAAAGCTGCTTCTTTTGCAAAAGAAATATGCGGGCCGCCTGCAATAATTTTTATATAAGAAAATTTATTTTTAATTTTATTTATAACTGAATAATTATGAGTTATATCCAAAGACATTAAAGATATTCCTATGTATTCGGGTTTGCAATCTTCTATTTTTTCAATAAGTTTATCTTCGCCGTTTATTACAATATCATAAACATCATAAGAAATCCCGTTTAATTCCAGTTGTTCAGCCAAATAACCTAATCCTACAGGCAATATCGGTATGTTCCATCTGCTTGACGGATAACTTGGCGCTACCAGTAAAATTCTTGTTTTTTTTAAATTTTCAGGCATTTCCATCTCTTAATTTATTTATAAATTTTGTTTAATAATATTTATTATATTCTATTTATAAATCCTATATATTTTATTTTTTTGCTTTCAAATGTATTATGGATATTTCCGGAAAAGAAAATATCCTGAACGGCGGGCCCCATGTTCCGGCGCCGTTATTAACATATATATAACTGTCATTTTTCAATTCGTATAATCCTGAAATATACTTATAAAACCGTTTTACAAGCAAGAGTCCTGGAAAAATTTGACCATTATGAGTATGACCTGAAAGCATCAAATCAAATTTGTATAATATTTCATCAGGTATTAACGGTTTATGTTTTAAAAATATTATAAATTTATTTTTATCTATTTTTTCTAATAACCTTTTTTCTTTTTCAGCAGTTTTCACATTATTCTGCCAACTCGGATCATCTCCAGAACCAACAAGAACAATGTTTTCGTTAATATTATGAATGCAGTTATCAATATTAATAATCCCGCTTCTATGCAGAAACTCTTTCAAATCCGAAAATTCTATATGATCATCATGATTTCCTGTTATAAAAAATTTTCCGAAATTCGGATTAAGCTTATTAAATTCCGAAACAACATATTCAGTTTCAAACAGCCTATCTTCAAATAAATCTCCTGTTATAACAAGCAAATCAGGTTTTTCAGACATAATTTTTTCTATCATTATATCAAATCTATATTTATTAAACATTACCCCAAGATGTATATCGCTTATCTGAGCAATAGTTATTTCGCTACTTTTTTTTATTTTCGAACTAAAAATATTTATTCTGTTTACATCAATTTTATTTGATTCGTAAAAACCGTAAACACAAAACAATAATGACAATAAAATCCAAATCACACTTATTATTTTAAAA
>JAGOBX010000388.1 GCA_017999075.1 Candidatus Babelota bacterium
GTAAAAATTATGTTGTCGCCCGATGTTCATCATAAAGAAAATTTTGAATATATTAAACTCGGTGGGGGTATGGCCAGAAAAGGAATGCTAACTAAAAATGATGTTGTAAATACTTATGAACAAGCTGAATTAAAACAAATATTCTCATAAATACATCCTTTGTTTTTACAATATTCAAATGTATTTATCGGGAATAATTCTTTATCTGATAAATTATTTATTGAAACAATTTGTTTAGCCGATTGAATTAATTTATTTTTTTCACATAAATAATTTTCATCTGTTAAACCGAATATATCTAATTTGATTTCCGGTTCTTTTAAATAAAAAATATACAGCTTATCCGGGAATTTGTTGAACAATTCATAAACCGCAAAAGAATATATTATAAGTTGCATTCTGTTAACAAAATTATTTTCTTTATATTTTGAATATTTATAATCAACTATATATATTTCTTCTTCATTGTAAATAAGCAAATCTATTATTCCATTTATATAAACTGACAATTCTGTTTCAGAATCATTAAGTTTTAAATAAAAAGGTAGTTCTCGTTCAATATTAAAATTTTCAGTTCGAATTATTTCCCTTTTAATTATTTCCGCAGCGTTTAATACTGATTTGTTAACATTGCCCATAACATTATTTTCCAGCTTAAATGAATATGGTTTAGAATATTCAATAATATTTTTTTGTATTTTATCCGACTGGTTTCTTATATCAATTTTTTCAAGAATGTAATGCGCATACAAGCCGGCTGTTATGAAATTTGATAAAATTCCGTTTTGTTTTATGTCTTTTTCTAAATATGTCAGTTCATTGTTTTCAAAAATACAGTTATCTTTCTGATATCTGACTTTGCCGCCAAAATCATTTAATTGATAAGAAAAATCCGTTATTCCTGCTATATATGAATAGAAAAATTTACGGGGGCATTCACTGAACACAGCAAGTGAGGTGGGGGAAATTTCAATAAAATTAGAACTAAAACATTTAAAACGGTTTATAGAAAAATAATTTTTTGAAAAATCTTTAATTTCACTATATCCTGATGAATTAAAAATTTTATTTTTATAAAAATTCAGATTAGGAATTTCTTCTATGGTAATTTTTGAATATAAAATTTTTTTTTCTTCATTATTTACAGAAAACGATTCTAAATATTTATCGAGCCATTCCATCCATGTATCGGATTTTTTTTTAGAAGATTCAAATCCTATAAAAATCAAATAATCTCTTGCGCGCGTGCATGCAGTGTAAAAAACTCTTTTATTTTCTTCTATCTCCTTGAGTTTATCTATATTTTCAAATTCAGAATACTCTGAATTAATTATTTTACCGCTGTATAAATTATTAATTTTTATTGTCAAATCATTTTCTGTTGCTATAATACGTTTTGGTCTATAGTTCGGTTTTCTTGAAATATCAGGAATTATAACTATCGGGAATTCCAATCCCTTGCTCTGGTGAATAGTCATTAGTTTAACACAATCCGATTTTTCATCAATAAGTTCAGCTTCTGATTCATTTGCAGAAGTTTCACTTAACCTGTCAATTAACTTTATAAAATCCTCTAAAATTCCTGTGTCATTTCTGTCAAAATTATCTGAAATATGCAGTAATTTATCAAGATTTGCAAGTTGCTGGACCGAATTAAATTTTGTAACAAGAAAAATTTTATAATTAAACTTTTCAATTATAAAATTTAAAATTTCAAATACCCTGTATTTAGAATAATTTTCCTGAAGCCATGATATAAATTCTATAAAATCTTTTAGCCGGCATATTGTGTCTGTTGAAAACCATTTTTTTTCAAAATTTAATTCTTTTAATTTTATTCCGTTATTTAATTGTTGAAATATTACGGCAATTTGATTATCATTCAACAACAAAAATGGGGAGCGTAAAACTCCTGAAAAAGATATTTTATCCGAAGGATTTGATATAATTTTTAAAAAAATTATCAAATCAATAATTTCAGGACAATCATAAAAACCTCTTCCTTTTACAACATAATACGGGATTCCATATTCTCTAAATTTATTCTCATAAATTTTTATATCTGTAAACGATCTAAACAAAACTGTAATATCTCCAAATTTTGATGTTCTGATTTTTTTTTCAATTTTATCTTCGGTAAATATTCTTTTTTCATCATTATTTACAATTTCATTTATTTTTCCTGCAAGAAATTCAGCTTCATAAGATCTTAAATCATTCGAACTATATTTTTTAATTCCAATATCATTGCCAAACCCATCATCATCTTCACTATGTTCTTCTATAGAATTCTCTTCTCCACGGCTTATTATTTTTATGAATTCACATACAGCTTTATTCTGAATTATATCCCCTCTTACAGAAGACATAATATTTTCAGGGATATATTTAATACCAAAATCATATAAAGAATTATCCATTACTATTGAAAATAACTCATTGATTATTTTTATCAAAGATTTTACTGTTCTTCTGTTCTCAGGGAAAAATTTTACCGAGCAGTTGTCGTATTTATCATTAAACTCTTTCTGCCATTTTTTCATTATAGATGCTTCAGCACCGCGGAATTTATAAATTGATTGTTTAACATCTCCAACAATAAACAATTTTTCCGCATCAGGTATTCCATTGGAAAAACCTAATAATTTAATAAGTTTTTCCTGCATAAAATTTGTATCCTGATATTCATCTACAAGAACATATCTGAATTTTTTTTTAACAGTTTTTATTATTTCAGAATTATTTTCAAACAACTCAACAGCAAAAATTATTAAATCGTCAAAATCAATAATGCTGTTTTTAAGTTTATAATCATACATTTTTTCATCAAGCTTAACAAGAATTTCAGAAATATATAATGAATATTCATATATTTCCGGCATAATCTTGAAATTTTTCAAAATGTCGATCTCTGTTTTAATTCCATCTTTCAAATTTTTAAATTTAGGACCCCAATTCCCTGCAATAACATTATCGAGTTCTATTAAACGCTCAATATTCAGCAAATTTTTATTGGTGTCAAATCCTAAATTGCATAAACCTTTATAAACTTTTTTTAAGGTGGGGGAGGAAGAATGTTGAGAAGATATTTCTAAAATTTCTTCTAAAAAAAGCCGTATTTTTTCAGATGGTTCAACGCTTTTTTTTTCAAAATACCTTATATCGAATTTATTTTTTTTTATAAGAATATTGTCAAAAATATTTTTTATAAGTATTCCGCGATTTTTTAATGTATTATACAAACTTCCAATTTCTTCCGAAATTTTCGGAAGAGAACCAAATTCTAAAAAAATTTTTTCAGATAAACCATATTTTTCTGAAATTAACTCTTTAAAAATTTCAGAAACAAATTTTGTTATTAATTCATTTTTTTCAGTTTCATTAATTATACTGAAATTATACGCTATACCAGTTTCTATAGAATATTCTTTTATAATATTAGCACAAAAACCGTGAAATGTACTGATTGAAGCAAATCTCAAAGACTGTATTATTTTTTCCCAAAAATCATAATTTTCTTCGTTACTTTTTAATTCAGATTCTATTCTTAAAAATACCCTATCTTTCATCTCAGCCGCAGCTTTTTCAGTAAAAGTTATGGCTAAAATATTTTCAGGAAGTATTTCTTCTCCATTACATTTTTTTTTTAAAAGATTGATATAAAGTTCTACTAACGCTGTTGTCTTGCCGCTTCCGGCGCCGGCCTGAACACAAAAATTTTTTTCAAATTCAAATATCTTAACCGCATCTTCGGACCATATAATATTTTTCATAATTTCTTAATTATATTTTAACAAAACTTCAAAGGCAACATATTTTTGTATTTCTTTAAAAAATCATAAAACATTAAACCTGTATAACCCTAGTCTGCATTAATATTACTAATTTCACCAACTTTTCATTAATGTTTAAAATATAAATTTAACATCGAGAACTAAAAAAAATTTCGCAAAGAAAATGGAGGTATAAGCATCATAAAACATTGATTTAGACCATTTCTTTAAAACAGCCGGATAAAAAAATATTTCGCAATCGCTAATTTTT
>JAGOBX010000389.1 GCA_017999075.1 Candidatus Babelota bacterium
GTGCGCGTCGGATGCAATAAACACGACAGCGGGCTGCCTGATGTGCTTGACCGGCATTTCCTGAACGGCACTAAGGACAGCAGTATATTCCGCAAGCATATTGGTCGCACGCTGTTAGCGCGCGACTTCGAAAATCCTCATCCTGATTATTGGGAACTTAATTTGAAATCCGATGAGGCGCGTGAAAGTTCGAAATATCAGTCATATCTTGAACAGCAGAATATTCTTGAACAGCAGGTTTCGGAAATCATACGGAATAATTTTTCATTCTGCGTATTGCAGGTTAATTCAAAAGATGAACGCATTGAACTGGAATCAGCTATAATCGCTACTGTTGCGCAATGCGAAGAATGCAGAGCGTCTGAAAACTGGTTCGGCAGGTTCTCGCCAAAATATAAGATTAAGGCATTCGGTTTATGGCACGTGAACGGACTGAACAACAAACCTCTTGAAAACTGGCAGATTAAAAACTTTGAAGAATATCTTGAACCTGAAGAGAATGATTCAGCTATAGGCGAATTTGAAAAAATCAAATTATCAAGAACAGCGTGTTACGGGCCATGTCCGATTTATGATCTTGAAATTTCCGCTGACGGTAATGTTGATTATACAGGCAATGGATTTGTATCAGTTAATGGCAATGTGAGTTGGAAACTCGACACTGAACAGATTAAGCAGCTTAACGAAATAATCCAGCGTTACGATTATTTCAACATTAAGGCGCGAAAGATAACGAGTAGTCATACCGACGCGCCTGGATGCATAACAAGCGTTAAAATGAAAGACGGCCGTTTCAAGAAAATAAATAATTATTACGGTGAGGACAAGTATCACGGAAAACTGCGGCGATTTGAATGGCGTATCGATGAAATAACAGGCGCTGACAGATTTGGAAAGGAATACAGGCAAGGACTTTACAATGAATAAATCGTTACATTTTCATGGACCATATTCTTGGAGACATAATGGCGATTGTGTATTTGATAGTCCTCATATTAAATCATCTGGAATATACCTGCATACTTTCCCGTATACTAATGGTTTCATAGTTTATTATGTCGGCGAGACAGGGGATAGTTTTCAGGCCAGACTGACTACTCACGCTAAAGGTTATATTTCAGGCGAGTACAGACTGCTTGACTATGACGCTTTATGCAAAGGCGAGAAAAAATATATTTGGCAGGGTTTGTGGAAGACAGACCGGGTGCATTTGTTTTCTGAATTTTACGATAAATATGATGAATATGTTGTTTCAATTAAAAAGATTATGGATAATATGAACCTTTTTATTGCTCCATTAGAAGCGGATCAACGGATGCGGCGGCGGATTGAAGGAGCTATCGGCAGACATTTTCTGACCAATCCTGGATTTATAGGTCAACTTCCTGATACAGATAATAAACTCTGGTATAGGAAAAATGAAGAAACACCTCTAAAATTCAGAATAACTGCAGCATCAAAAATTTTTGAATTACCCGATGAAATACAGGTCTGATGAAAATATAAGATTGATTTTAATAAATAATTTATCAAAAAAATGTTTGTATGCGGTGCTTTAATAAATGATTGATAAATCTTCAGAAACCAATCAATTTAAGCTGTCCGAGTGTTCAAAGATTTTGAAGTATCTTGATTATTTTTCTGACAGTGCTAATAAGTTTTACAGTATTGAAAGCGGGTCCATGGATCCGTACTTATATTCGAAAAAGGTAAACGAGTTTATAAAAGATTTGTATGCTGTGAAATTCATATATTCATTTGATTATAATGAATGGTATTCAGGTGAAGGCAAACATTATTTTGATAATCCTGAATTGATAGCCAAAATGGAACTTCAGGATTTGAGAAAAATTGTTACAGCATTTGTGCGTAGCGAGAGATTCTGCTCCGGTACTATTGCGGAAATGATAGATAAGGGACTAATTATAAAAATATTGAAGCGGTTAAATGAACTTGTATTATAGTTCGTTGACCAAAATGTCTAAGTTGAAAGTAATTAGAATTTCTTGATTTTATGATTCGGATTCGTTAGTCAGTTTATGAGATAATGCCGGCTATCCAATAATTAGAATATTTTTTTTCTTATATGACAGTAAGGCGCTGAATTATTATTGAAGTAATAGTTCTGATGATAATCTTCAGCAACCCAGAATTTATCAAAGGCCGTAATTCTGGTAGCAACTTTATAATTTTGTTTTTTCAGCAAATCAATAATTGTTTCTGCAGTTTTCTTTTCTGATTTATCCAGATAAAAAATTTCTGTTCTGTATTGTGTGCCTATATCAGGCCCCTGTCTGTTTATCTGCGTGAAGTCGTGAATTTCAAAAAATAGTTTGAGCAGGTATTCATAAGAAATTATTGATGAGTCATAAACAATCTCGACAGTTTCAGCATGTCCTGTTAGTCCGGTTGACACTTGTTTGTAATCAGGATTATTGGTTTTTCCCCCACAGTACCCGGAAAACACCGCAATAATACCATCGAGCTTTTCAAAATAGTATTCTACTCCCCAAAAACATCCTCCTGCAAAATAAGCTTTTTTCAAGTGCTCAGGATTCATTTTTATAAATTTCATTGAAATGGAATTTACGCAATGCCTGACATTTTTTTTAGTAAAATTTTCACCTTCAAAAATATGTCCTAAATGTCCTTTGCAATAAGAACATATAATTTCTGTCCTCATCCCGTCTTCATCCGGAATTTTCACTACTGCGCCAAATAATTCCTGATCAAACGCCGGCCAACCACAGCCTGAATGAAATTTAGCATCAGAAAAGTATAAAGGGTTGGAACATTTTCTGCAGATAAATACTCCTGTATCAAACAAATCAGTATATTCACCTTTAAAAGGTTTTTCAGTGCCTTTGTTTTCAATAACGTTCTTTTCCGCGGGAGATAACTCGCTTCCATAAAAATTTTTCATATTATTCTCCGGTTTAAAATTAAAAATAAGAATGACAGCAGCGCCGCTTAACAAAAACAGAATTACTTTTTTATAAATCTTCATTCTAGAATATAATAATAAAAATCTTCAAAAATGTAAACACTTTATTCTCAAATTAAAAAAGTAGATTTCATAAATTCCAAGTCTGGTTTATTTTATACTGCCATCAGAATTTTATTATCTTTCTTCCCATTGATTAATTTCTCTATATGCTCTAGTGAGACTTTCTTGCGTTTGTGAACCTTCAGGATATTAGTCAATTGTTCTAGATTATGTTCAGGGAAGACAACGATATAACATCGGCGGCCAGGGTATATTCTTTTTACTAGGCCTTTGAGAAAATCCAATCTAAAATTGAGAATATATTTCGCGGCTCTGGATGGTATGTAAGCGGCTAGGACTCCTTCAGAGTGATATCTTATGCAGTAGCGGTATTGTTCCTTCCGGCATTTATACTTAAGCTTTATAATACATTCGCGCATGGACCAGCGTTTTTCATTTAACGGCAGCAGAATAGTCTTGTATTTCGGGCGGTATTTGATAAGATAACGGTTATTTGGCATAAAACTCCAATCTCCATTAGAGGCGAAGGTACTATTTGAGTAAAGCAGTAAGGCCTCTGTTGAATACTTGTTTTATTATATAACGGAATTGCCTATTGTGAATAGTTTTTGTTGAAATACTTCACTATATCAACCAAAAGGCAGACCTATGACAGATGATTTTCAAAGTAAATATTTCAGCGATACCGGGCATTAAAATTCATCGCTGTTATAGATAAAATCAAAATACTGAAACCGAAATTTATTATATTAAATCTGTACCAAAATTGATAGACAGACCGATGAACAGAAAACAAAAACACCGCATAGAATACAGAGTTGGGTAAAAAAATCTCTGTACCACCGGCGTACCAAAAATCAAGTAAAAGTAGGTAAAAACAGGTAAATTCAAGCCAAAAAAACAGATCTGTTTTTTTTAATGTAAAATTACCCATTATTTTCAATTGAAAATTACCCATTTATTGTAATGATGTGTTTTTAAACATACAAAACCTTTTTATCTGATACAGGTAACAAAAGCACAAAAAACAGGT